>JAKONH010000637.1 GCA_022702045.1 Spirosomataceae bacterium | reverse complement strand
GGTCGAACCAGACGACGCAATGCCGCACGACGTACTCAACCTGCGTCAACAACGTCCGTACACGCGACCTGACCGAAGATTACATGGATTACTCGCCGGACCGCTGCATGAATCTCTTTACTGTAGGGCAGGTGGCCCGGATGCGGGCGGTCCTGCAACTGAGTCCCCGCCGGGTGCAACTGATCAATTCCGTTGTTGCGTTGCCGGAAGCCGAGCGACTGACAATCAATGTCTATCCGAATCCGGCTGCTAGCGATCCAACTGTAGACGTGCAACTGAAAGGGTCGCAGTCGTTTACGGTTGTGCTGTATGACATGGCGGGCCGGGTTGTTCGACAATATGCGTACGCGAACTCGCCCAGTACGCGAGTGACCTTGACGACGACTGGTCTGTCGACAGGTATGTACATCGTCCGCGTCAAAACCGATAACGAAACTGTCAGCAGCCGATTGGTGGTGAACTAGCGGTTTTCGGTTGCACGGTATTCGGTTTACAGCATCAGTCTATTATTTTGCGGTTTTCCCGAACGGATTTTCGGTGCGGTAGGTAACGCAGGTGTCACGTGATGGCTTGCCGTAAACCGGATACCGTACAACTAAAAACCGCACACCCTATAGCCTGAACGTATGATTACTGTTTTTCCCGTTACCGATTCGGCAGATCTGGATGCCGCTTACGCCATTCGTCGGCGCGTGTTTGTTGAGGAGCAAAACGTGCCGGCCGAGGACGAATACGATGAATACGAAACGACGAGCCGACACTTTCTGGCCCGTGTGGATGGGGTGCCGGCCGGTACCGCCCGCTGGCGTCGTACGTCAAACGGTGTCAAGTTGGAGCGGTTTGCGGTACTGAGTGAGTTTCGGGGCGCTGGCGTTGGCAAAGCCCTTGTTCGCACCGTGCTCGATTCCGTGTTCAGCCAACTCCCCGAACCAATCGAAAGTATTTACCTGCACGCGCAGCTGACGGCGATGCCCCTTTATGCCGGGTTTGGCTTCGTACCAACCGGCCCGCAGTTCGATGAATGCGGTATCATGCACTACAAAATGATACTTCCCGCGTCGGCCTATCCTAAACAATGACCATACTGCCGTTCGTGCGCGCCGTCGCCGGGCTGGCGGCTGGTATTCTACTCTACACCTGGTTGCCCGATCAGTACTGGCTACCCGGTACGCTGGCCGTGGTCGGGAGTGCGCTCATTAGCTGGCTGTTGGTGCGAAACACATTCCGGCAGGCGGGTGTCGCGCTTGGTGTCGCCCTGACCGGGCTGCTGATTGCACTGGGCTGGGGCGTAACCTGGCTGCACACGGCTCGCAACGACGCCGGCAACCTGATTCACCTGACCAATACGCTGCGGGCGTACGAAGGCATCGTGACGGCGCAGCCGGAAGAACGCGCTAAGACCTACCGTGTCGAGCTGGCCGTGAAGCAGGGGCGGTGGGGTGCTACTGCCGACTGGCAACCGCTGAGCGGTCGTGTCATCGTGTACCTGGACAAGACCGCCGGTGCTTTACCGCGTTATGGCGAGGTGTGGCTTGTCAACGGAGCGCCCCGCCTGATTGATCCCCCGTTCAACCCCGGCGAATTTGATTACAAGACCTACCTGAGTCGGCGGAATATTTATCATCAGCAGTACTTGCGGCCCTGGCAGCGCCGGGTACTTGGTGTTGTCCCACCCAGCCCGTTGACAGCGGCCGCGATACGCGTCAACCAATGGGCCGACAGCGTGCTGACCCGGCAGATCGGTACGCGATCCGAGTACGGTATTGTCAACGCTATGATCTTGGGCGTGCGCGACGATCTCGATTCGGAACAATACCGGGCTTATGCCACTGCCGGTGCCGTACATATTCTATCGGTATCGGGTTTGCACGTGGGTATACTGTTCTTCGTGCTTACGTGGCTGATCGGTATGGCGGCCGGCAAGCGTGACGATCGCGTCTGGCTGATCATGCTGCAACTGGCCGTGCTCTGGTTTTACGCGCTGATAACGGGTTTTTCACTGCCGGTACTCCGGTCGGCAGCCATGTTCTCCATGTTACTATTGGCGAAGGCGCTACAACGCCGGGCACCGACGGGACATTCGCTGAGCGTGGCCTTGTTTTTCATGCTGCTCTACGACCCATACGCGCTGTTTTCGGCGGGGCTGCAACTTTCGTCGCTGGCTGTGCTAGGCATTGGTGCGTGGCAGTCGCCCCTGTATCAATCGCTGACGTTCCGGTACGGGTGGGCCAATAAACTCTGGCAGATTACGGCGGTGGCACTAGTGGCGCAACTCGTCACGTTTCCGCTGGGCGTCTATTATTTTCATCAGTTCCCGACGTACTTTCTGCTGGCCAACCCAGTGGTGATGGTCCTATCGATGGTGCTGCTGCCGCTGGCTATGGCAACGCTGGCCTTTGGCTGGGTGCCATACCTGAACAATGGGCTCGGTTGGGGGGTGCAGAAAACGGCCTGGCTACTCAACGAAGCCGTTAGCTGGACCGGCCAACTGCCGGGCGCTGCCTGGGGTAACCTGTGGCTGTCGCCGGTCGAATTAGTGCTGATTTACGTCATCATTCTGTTGGGGGCTACACTGCTGTTAAGCCGTAACAACGACTGGCTGTGGCCGCTGAGTGCAACGACCCTCGTACTGGTTGTCCTGATGATACTAAGCGACACTGATCAGCGGCAACAACGTCGGCTAGCCGTTCACTTTCTGCCCCATCGCACAGCCGTTAGCTTCACCATAGGCAACTATAGCCGGTTGCTGACCGACCTCGATACGACCGATCAGCGCTCCTACGACTTTTACCTGAAGAATACGTTTGGCAGTTGGGGCATTGCGAACCCGGAGCGGGTCGACATTCGGCAGGCGTCGATGCTTACTGTTGATATGCCTGCTGCCGTTTACCGTCGTGATTACCAACTGCTGGTTTGGCAGGGGCGGTCGGTGCTGCTTGTCAACCGGTTGTCGGATTACCATCGCTGGCGATTACCTGCCGTGGTCGATTACCTAATCATTCGTCGGAATGCCCTGAGCGACTGGAATCAGCTGACAAACCGCGTGGTAGCCCGGCACATCATCTTCGACGATTCCAGCCGTACCCCACTGACGGATCAGCTACTGGAAGACGCAAAAAAGCGCCACATTGCCTGCCACTCGGTTCGGCAAATGGGCGCTTATAGTAGTGAGTTTTAAGGTTAAGGTTTAATGTTCTCCTTCTCTGCTGCCAACGGGACATCAAATGTTAGACCTTAAACCGTATGTCTACTGACCTGCTTTGCTCGTCGAATCGGGACCCATCTTCTTGGGCGCGGGTGGGCGGTAGCCACCGATCTCCTTTTGCATGGTTTCCTTCTTCGACTGATACTGTTCCCACTGCTCGGGCGTCAGAATCGTCTTCAGCTTATCTTCCTTTTCTTCGTTGAACATCAGCATCGACTCCTTGATCTGCTTGATCGTTTCGGGCGAAGGGCGACCGCTGGTGTTGGTACCGACGATGTCTTTAATGGCGTCCTGCTGAACTTTCGCGTATTCGTTGTTCAGGCTCTTGACCTCCTTCGCCTGATCTTTCGTTAGCGACAGATTTTCCTTGAGCCACTTGGTTTCTTTGTTTGCCATGTCGCCAGCGATGTTAGGTATGCTGGCGCGGGGGCTACTCGTTTGCCCCATCTGACTACCCATACCACCCATCCGGCCACCATAGCCGCCGTAACCACCACCACCATACCCACCATACTGACCAAAGCTCTGGCGGGTAACAAATACACACAGCGTTAGGCTGAGCGCACACATAAACGTATGCATGTACAAAGTCATAGTCGAAAACAATTACCGATTTAACGCCCCAAGTTCGGTAAAAGTTAGCTTTTCCGATGCATTCGGTTGTTTGCCGCGCCGGAGAGGGCTGATCTAGAAGCGGTACGCGCCCGTCAGGCCGACGGTAGCCAGATTGAGGTTAGCACTAATCGTGTACACTGGAGCTGGGTTTTGATAGCCATAAGTATACTGTGCCCCAATAGATAACGCCGGGATCGTTTCCAGGTTGACATACCATTGACTGTTGATGTTGTACTGTACACCTAATACATAGCCAATGCCTAATCGGGGGGCAATCTGGGTATATTCATCGGCGGTACCTGAATTGCCAACGGCTACTACAGACAGTGATGCACTAAACTCGGGTCCATGAACAAATTGAAGGCGACTGTCGAGGTCTTTACGGAACTCGGTACCAATGGCCGCGCCAATACCATACTGGGCTAGTATAGCCCGGCTCTGAACATTAACTGTTGCGTCGATAAAGCCCAATCGATAGCGTCGGTAGCGGTTTTCGGCCAGTTGCTTTTTGTAGATAAAGCCCGCGTTGAGGGGATTGTCGAGGCTGGATCGCAAGCCAATTTCACGTTTCATCGGTGTTTGTGCGTGAACAGTGCCGAAAGTAGCAATCAACAGGAGGGGAAGTAGGTAGAACAGGCGCATTGGTGTAGCGTTTTAGTTGCGCTGTAACCTACAAAAAGCAGGGTTGCCGGGTACGTTGTCGCCATCGATTTAAGAATACTTAACAGGTCTATTTTGCCCCGGTTGGGACAAACTTTTCGCGTAGACAGACCGTTCCCTTAGTGTATGGAGACATCCGAAAAAATACGTAAAGCTTACGTCGATTACGTGCTGGAAACGGGGCAGCAGCCTACCACCGTTTTTCAGTTCGCTAAAAAGCTAAAATTGGCAGAAGCCGACTTTTATAACGATTACGCATCATTCGATGCTATCGAAGCCGACGTCTGGCTGGGACTGTTCGATCAGGCCCGCAAAACGGTCGATACCGACGAAACCTATCAGGGGTATTCAGTACGCGAGAAGTTACTGGCCTTTTACTACACCTGGATCGAGTTACTAAAGGCGCAGCGCAGCTTCGTCGTGTACAGTTACGGGCGGCTCAAGGGCGACACCGCCGGTGTATCACCTATCCAGAAAGCGCGGGCTCGAAACAAGGCCATGCGCAATCAGGTGTTGCACCCCTTCAAGGACGCTTTCTACGATTACGCCCGAGATCTGCTGGCCGAAGGACGCGAAAGCAAAGAAGTGGAACCGCGTCCGTTTGTTACCGATCGCTACCCCGATGCGCTTTGGGCGCAAACCCTGTTCGTGCTCGATTTCTGGGTGCGCGATGTCAGCAAAGGGTTTGAAAAGACCGACAGCGCCATCGAAAAAGCCGTCAACACCGCATTTGATCTGATTGGGCGCTCTCCCCTCGACACCCTGTTCGATTTCGCCAAGTTTGTCTATCAAAATAAGTGATAGAATTATGACTGATTAAATGGATTGACACGCGCTTTCTGTACAGTATTCAATCAGTCTATCACTTGTTTATTCACGCATTGCTCTATGAAAACGCAGACCTCCGTTCCGACGACCAAAGTTGCCCGTGCCAGCCAGTTTGTGAAAGCAGGGGTGAAGGTCGGCGGGAATTACATCAAGCACTACAGCAAGAAACTACTCGACCCCGGTCTGTCGAAGGAAGAGCTGCATAAAGACAATGCCGCCGATATTTACGACGCATTGAGCGAGCTGAAGGGGTCGGCCCTGAAGATGGCGCAGATGCTGAGTATGGACCGGGGGTTGCTACCAGTCGCGTATACGGACAAGTTTACGATGGCGCAGTATTCGGCCCCCCCGCTGTCAGGGCCGCTGGTTGTCAAGACGTTTCGTACCTATTTTGGTAAAAGTCCGTCGGAATTGTTCGACAAGTTCGGTATGGACGCTGTCAATGCCGCCAGTATCGGACAGGTGCATCAGGCCTGGAAAGATGGGAAAAAATTGGCGGTGAAGGTGCAATATCCCGGTGTGGCCGACGCGGTCAGTTCCGACCTGAAAATTGCTAAGCCGCTGGCCGTCCGGTTGCTGAACCTTAATGAGCGTGACATCGACCGGTACATGGGCGAGGTGGAGTCGAAGCTGTTGGAGGAAACCGACTACGGCCTTGAGCTTCGGCGAAGCATCGAAATCTCGGAGGCCTGCGCCCACATTCCCAATCTGGTATTTCCCAAATACTATCCCGACCTATCGTCGAAGCGTATCCTGACGATGGACTGGCTCGAGGGTATGCACCTGAAAGAATTCCTGAAGACGAACCCGTCGCAGGAAATACGGGATCGCATCGGGCAGGCCTTGTGGGACTTCTACGATTTCCAGATTCACACCCTTCGGCAGGTGCACGCCGACCCGCATCCCGGTAACTTCCTGATGCGTGCCGATGGTACGATGGGCGTTATCGACTTTGGCTGCGTGAAGGTGATTCCCGACTTTTACTACGACAATTACTTCCGGCTGATCAACCCCGACACGATCGAGGACGACGCGCTGACAGAGCAAATTTTCGATAACCTGGAGTTTTTAACCCCGCAGGATTCACCCAAAGACCGGGCGTTCTTTTCTGGCCTGTTCAAGCAGATGATTCAGATGCTGGGTGAACCGTTTGCCGTCGATTATTTCGATTTTGGTGACGACAAATATTTCAGTAAAGTATACGCGTTCGCCGAGGGATTGGCCCATGTCGATGAACTGAAAAGCTCGAAAGTAGCGCGCGGTTCGCAGGATGGTCTGTACGTCAACCGCACATATTACGGTCTGTACGCTATGCTGAACGAGTTGAAAGCCCGCGTCGTAACCAACAAGCCCGAATGGCTCCGCTCGAAGAAGACCGCTGATTTGGCCTGAGCTGTGTCGTGACCTATGATTTTCTGATTAAACAGATTGGCTATGATTAGTCTGAGTTATGATATTTGTTGGTGAATTGAGTTTCCTGATTTTCTGGAAAATCATAGTTAACCAGCTAATCAAATGAATTATACGGGGCCTCCCGGCGATTCAGAATAAATCAGCGTAATCACAAGAATCATAGTTCAGATAATCTTGACCTGTAATTCTTATGATTACGCTGATTATACTGATTTTTTAAGAATCACAACTTATCAGCGTAATCACGAAAATCACAGGTCAGGACAATCACCACCGTAAACTACGTTTCAACACATGGCTCGTCCCCGGTTCGACGATATTTTTATGAATCTGGCTGTTGACCTGGCCAAACGATCGCATTGCATTAAAGCGCAGGTAGGAGCCGTGCTTGCGCGCGATACGCGTATTATCTCCATTGGCTACAATGGTCCGCCTGCCGGTACGCACAACTGCGACGAAGAATTTCCCAGTATAGGATGCCCGCGCGACTCGAAGGGGTCGTGTTCGCTGGCGTTACATGCTGAACAAAATGCTATTCTGTACGCAGCCAAAAACGGGTCGGCTATTGAAGGGGCAACGATTTATGTCACGCTGTCGCCCTGTATTGCCTGCGCCCGAATCATCTACAGCATGAAAATCGCGCGGGTCGTTTACCTGAATTCCTATGCCGCTTACAAAGGGATCGGCGTTGACGAAGGCGTCGAATTCCTGCGCCGGTTCGGCGTGACAGTCGAGCGGTACGCATCGGCGAATCAGCCGGCGCTGGCTGAAGAAGGGAACCCCGGTCAGCCTGACGTCGTTCGTCAGGGGGCATGAACATTCTCGCACACGCGTACCTGTCGAATCGCAACGACGACTGGCTGATTGGTAACTTTATCGGTGATTTTATCAAAGGCGACCCGGCCAACCCACGGCACGGGCTGCGACCGGCTGAAGTCGACGGAGTGCGCATTCACCGGTCTATCGACGCGTTTACCGACAGCCACCCTGCCGTCGCTGCCGTACGCGACCTGCTGCGACCGCGCTGCCACAAATATGCGGGCGTTGCTGTCGATGTCTTTTTCGACCACATGCTGGCTACCCAGTTTTCGGCATTGACCGGCGAACCACTGTCGCCATTTACGACGTATTTTTACACGACGCTGCGCCAACGTGATGACCGGTTACCCCTTTCGGCCCGCCGGATGTTCGACGCCATGGTTCGCTACGACTGGGTAGCGAGTTACCAGACCACGACGGGGATCGACCAGGCGCTCAATGGCATTGCTCGCCGGACGCCCTACGTATCGGGTCTGGATACGGCCGTCGACGATTTGATTCAATTTTACGAACCGATTCGGGCGCAGTTCAATCGGTTCTGGCCCGAACTCGTTGACCACGTAGCCGCCTTCCGGGCCTGAACCGATTACAGAAAACCGCAAACTGACTACCGAATTGATTGCCGCCGTTGACACCTTGCTGAAAGACATCCGGAACAAACGCATTGCCCCCGTTTACCTCATTCATGGCGACGAACCGTACTACCTGGACCGTGTTGCCGACGAACTTGAAAAAGTCGCCGTTCCGGTCGCGGAGCGCGGATTCAACCAGTTTGTGCTATTTGGAAAGGATGCCGATGTCGGCGCTGTGATCAACTACGCCCGGCGCTACCCGTTCATGGCTGAGCGGCAGCTGGTACTCGTCAAGGAGGCCCAGCAACTGGCTGGTATCAACGACAAATCGGCGCAGACACTGTTGGAAGATTATGCGCTGAACCCGCTGTCCAGCACGATTCTGATGCTGTGCTACACGAAAGAAGACGGCAAGCCTGGCCTTGACGAGCGTAAGTCATGGGTGAAAGCATTCGGCAACAAAGGCAAGTTGCTGGGCATCAAAAAGCTGTACGACAACAAGATTCCGGACTGGGTCGGCGAATACTGCCGGGAGCTGGGGACGAAAGTAAGCCCCAAAGCCTGTCAGCTTTTGGCCGACCATATTGGCAACGACCTGAAACGGCTGGCCGGGGAGATCGATAAAATCATGATCAACCTGCACGTTGGCGAAGAGATTTCGGCGGCAACTGTCGAGCGACTGGTTGGTATCAGCAAGGAATACAACGTGTTTGAACTGCAGAAAGCCCTGGTGGGTCGCGACGTCGTGAAGTCGAATCAGATCGTAGACTATCTGGGTAAGAATGCTAAAGACAACCCGCTGGTGGTGGTGCTGGCACAGCTGTTTTCTTATTTCAGCAAGGTGATTCTGGTGCAGGCCAGTAAAGATCAGTCGGAGAAGGTACTGGCGGGTGTGCTGGGTGTCAACCCGTTTTTTGTGAAAGATTATTTGTCGGCGGCCCGCACGTTTCCGCTGCCTAAAGTGGCCGCGATCATTCATGCCATCCGCCGGGCCGACGCGCTGAGCAAAGGTATCGACGCGCCCACCATGAACGAAACAGATATCCTCCGCGAGCTGGTATTCGATATATTGCACTAAAAGACAGCGCCTTTTCCACCATCATAGCTACTATAACGGCTTTGTCGTGCCAAGCCTGTGAGTACAGACAAGCGGGTCGATATCGTATTGGTTATCTCAAGCTAAATCAGCTTATTATGCGTTTGCTGACTACATTCTGTTTTGCTCTGCTGACAAGTGCGGTACTGGCGCAGCCTGCACCTAAGCCGAAACTGCGGGTTACGCCACTGGCAGATGGCGTGTATGTGCATACCACGTATGGTATGTATCAGGGCGAACCTGTACCGTCGAACGGGTTGATTGTCAATACCAGCGACGGCGTCGTACTTATCGACACGGGCTGGGATACCAAAGACAGTACTGACAACACCCGACAACTGCTTCGCTGGGTGGCCGACAGCTTGCGGCAACCCGTTCGGCTGTGTATCGTCACTCATTCGCACGACGACAAAGTGGGTGGCATTGGCGAATTGCGAAAAGCGGGTATACGGGTAATAAGCACGGCCCTGACGGCGCAGAAAACTGTGGCGTCAGGCTACGAATCGCCGGAGGGTATCCTTCCCGCCGACACCACCTTTTCCATCGGAAACGTGCCAATTCGGACATACTTCCCCGGTGCCGGACACACGAGCGACAACATCGTGGTTTGGCTGCCTAACCAGCAAATTCTACACGGGGGCTGCTTCGTAAAAAGCGTGGCTGCTTTCGGGCTGGGCTACATTGGCGAGGCCAATCTGTCGGAATGGAGTAAGTCGGTTCAGCGGGTAATGGGTCGGTTTGGTACGGCGAAATGGGTCATCCCCGGCCACGACGAGTGGACGGACACCAAAGCACTCGAGCATACCCTACAGTTACTCTCGAAACACGCAGCTGCGCAACCCCGCCGATAAGTAAACACAACTTGATTTAGTCCTTCTACTGCGTTATAGATGAAGCAGATTGATAAACTTGCTTGGATCGAGTTGAACGGCAAAACCATTCTTCTGACAAAAAGCTACGGAAAAGATGTGTTCTATATTCCCGGTGGTAAACGGGACGCCGGTGAGACAGACGAGCAGGCGCTACTACGGGAAATACGCGAAGAGCTAACCGTGTCGCTTGACGAAAAGACGTTACAGTACATCGGTACTTTCGAAGCACAGGCGCACGGTCAGCCGGAAGGCGTTACCGTGAAAATGACCTGTTATTCGGGTAAGTACCACGGGCAGCTGAAAGCAAGTTCGGAAATCGAAGAAATCGCGTGGTTTACTTATGCCGATAAAGACAAAGTCGCAGAAGTCGACAAATTGATCTTCGATTACTTGCTTCAGAACGATCTGTTAGCGTAAAGAGAGTCTGTTACTCCATCTCCAATATTGGAAGCCACCTTTGTTGTTAGGCAAAATATTGGTTGTGGTTTGCCTGTAATTGAGTTTACCGAAGGAATTGAGTTGGCTCGTAAAGTAGCTGGGATTCGTGACGCGTATCAAGGCTATTTCTCGGCCTACAAGCTGGATAGTATGTATTGGCAACCAGGTAGAAAACTGAAGTTGACTATTTGCCCCGCGTCCGATGCAACGATTTGTGACGCCATGGGAACCTGGTATCCAGCAGTTGAAGTGAGAAGTAGCCGTATTTCCGTTGCGCGTGACCGGCTTGTCGGGCGATAGGTAACAGGCCGCAAAGGTCAAGCCAAGCAGCCCAATCAAGAAAGGGTGTGAAGGCAGGAGCAACATGTGTTCATGCACGTAGCGTTTTATCCATCAGCTCGTAGGTCGTTGCACGCTCTATTTTACCCGGGTCAATTGCCGTGGCCGTGGCTTACTTTCTTTTTGCTGATTCATGAAAGTAGACTGTGTGAAAAGTAGCGCTGTACTGCATCTATAAACAACGTAGCTAGCTAAACTGCACAAACTACACAGTTCATGAAAAGACAACTAGCTTTTCTTGGGGGATTCGTGTTGCTGATGAGTGCCTGTTCCAGTTCAAAATCGTCGGTTAACCGCACTGATGGGAAGGCGGGGGCAACGCTGGGGGCGACGAATGCGGTGAACGGCGTCTGGCGCTTTGTGAGGGACGTTGGTGGACCTATGACCTCGTTAACCAGGAAGATCAAGCATATACGTGATAAACACTGGATGTTCTCCCAGTTCGACCCGGCACCCAATATCACGCTGTACCATCACGGGGGCACGTATTTGCTGGACGGAAACTCGTACGCCGAGACAATTGACTATGCCAACGAAACGACCGGCGGCATGCTGGGGCAAACATTCCGATATGACGTCAACGTCGTCGGAGATACCATGACGTTGACCGGGCCATTCAACGAAGTTTGGGTGCGCGTCAAATAACACTGTTGGGGCTGTTACAGAAAGGCGTTGCCTGTCAATCAGGCAATGCCGTGATTGGCTGGGCTGGGAGATAGATGCTGAACGTCGCTCCCTGATCGGGTTGGCTACGGGCCGTGATAAAACCCCCGTGGTTAATCGCTATTCGCTGACAGATAGCCAACCCAATGCCGGTTCCCTCGTATTCACCTTTGGTGTGTAATCGCTGGAAAACCTGAAAGATGCGGGACTGGTATTTTTCGTTGAACCCAATGCCATTGTCGATGATATCCAGGCGATAGTAGCTGCCTACTAATTGCGTTGGCCGTTCGTTAGGGGGGAGCGTTTCTGTACCTACTTCCGTGCACCGAATCTGAATATGGGCCGACTGGCCGGGGCGACGAAACTTTAGCGCATTACTCAACAGATTCTGAAACAGCTGACTCAACTGGAAATAATGACCCCAGACAGTCGGTAGCGGGTCGATGTCCAGGTGCGCATCGGCTTCGCTCAGCGAGATTTCCAGCGCGTCGCAGGCCGTCGATACCGATTCTGTCAGCGCAACGGCCTGGCGTTCAGGTTCGGCGTTATCGAGTTGCGAGTAGGTTAGTAACGCCCGGATCAGCGTCGACATGCGCGCTGCGGCTATCTGTATCCGCGTCAGGAAATTGACTTCCTGTTCACCGGCGACCCCTGTCAGTCGCCCCTGAAGCAGATCGCTGAACTGCTGAATTTTGCGCAGGGGTTCCTGCAAATCATGGCTGGCTACATAGGCAAACTGTTGCAGGTATTCATTCGAGCGCTGTAGGCGAATAACAAGCGTTTCCAGTTCAGCAGTCCGTTGCCGGACTTGTTCATCCAGCTCTTCGGCTAGCTGACGATAACGGGCTTCGCTGGCAGCCACGGCCTGAGACGACGACCGACGCAGCGCTTCGAGACTGATCTGCGCCCGCACTTTGGTCAATAGTTCTGCCGCCGAGAAAGGCTTGACCAAGTAATCGTCCGCGCCGGCTTCCAGCCCGTCGATGCGTGCTTCCTGGCCAGCTCTAGCCGAGAGAAAGATCAACGGGATAAGTGCGGTGGCGGGGTTTAGCCGGAGCCGTCGAAGCAGTTCCTTGCCGTCCATAACGGGCATCATCACATCGCTCAGAACCAACTGGGGCGTTAGGGTGCGGAGCCGATCAAGCGCATCGGCGCCGTGAACGGCGGCATGAACCGTGAAATAGGGCGACAGCAGGCGGGTCAGGTACGCCCGCATGTCGGCATTATCGTCAACAACCAGCACATGCCCGTCCGTTTTCGTCAAAGCCGCGTCGTCGGCGGCATCCCCGCTTGTGGTTGGCGCGATCTCATCCAGCATGGACGTGGCTTCCTGCAGAAATGAATCGGCCAGTGCGCTCAGCGGTCCTTCCGCCAGATCGTCGCTGACCTGTGCGGCCGGCAAATGCGCGCGTCCCAGCGGGATTCGAATGATAAAGGTGCTACCAATGCCCTCGATGCTGCTGACGCTGATCGTACCCCCGTGCAGATGCACCAGTTCCTGCACCAGCGACAGACCGATGCCGCTTCCTTCGAACGACCGTCCGCCCGCGTTCTCAACCCGGTGAAAGCGCTCGAACATATGTGGTAGCTCGGCTGCCGGAATGCCCACACCGGTATCGGTGACGGCTAGTACGGCGTGCTCATCTTCTGCCGTTAGCCTAACCTGGATAAATCCCTGAAGCGTGAATTTAAAGGCGTTAGACAGCAGGTTAAGTACAATTTTCTCCCACATCTCCCGGTCAACATAAGCCGTCGACGGGAGCGGCTGACAATCGACGATCAATTGCAAACCGGCCCGTTCCAGCAGGGAGCGAAAGTTACTGGCTAGCTCCTGCGTTAGTCCCGCCAGTTCGACCGGCTGAAAATGCGATCGGGTTCGACCGGCTTCAATACGGCTGAAATCGAGCAGGTTATTAACTAGCTTTAGCAGGCGTAGCGCGTTTCGGTGAGCAGCTACCACGGGTGCCTGAATACTGGCCGGTTGCTGCTCCAGCTGCTGCCGAAGTTCGTCGAGTGGCCCCAGCATCAGCGTTAGCGGGGTGCGAAATTCGTGGCTGACGTTGCTGAAGAACGCCGTCTTGGCCCGGTCGATTGCGGCTAGTGCTTCGGCCCGCTGCTGTTCCTGCTGGTAGGCGTGTACGTTGGAAAAAGCCGTAGTGATCGTATTGCTCAGTAGATCGTAAAAGGTCTGATAATCAGCATCCAGCGCGCGCCGGGAGCTTGCCCCCGCCAGCACGAAACCGACAGGCTGGTCTTGTGACGGCAGCGTTATGGGCAATCGGACGGCCGTATGGGGCGTCTCGGGGTAGGGCCCAGCCGGCACATGACTGAGCTGATCGCTTAGGTCCGTAATGATTCGTAGCTCGTCAAGATTAGCCAGCCACGGCGTTGCTTCGACAGTGAGTTGGTTTAGATCCGCTGGTAGAACTTCGTCCGGCAGAAGACCGCAACTGCCTACCAAGGTAGCTTGCTGCCCGTCGGGGCTCAGTTCGTAGAAAAGCAGAAAAGGCAGATCGAGGCTAGACAACGATTGCGCGTCCAGCATACTATCGTAGATTGCCTGCTGGGATTTAGCCTGCGCCGTGCGGGTTGCTACGTCGCGCAGTACCTGCGTGCGTCGGGCGCTGAGCATCTTGTCGGTGCTTTCGGTGATGGGGTGAAAGATGCCCCCCACCTGTCCTGATTCGTCCCGGATTGGTGCGAAGGAGAACGTCATAAAGGTTTCTTCGAGATAGCCATACCGGTCGAGAAACATGCGCTGGTCCTGAATGTACGTTCCCTGACCCTGCTGCCCCCGCGTAAAGGCATCACCGACTACTGGCAGGGCCGTTTCCCAGCAGATGCGGAAATTCTGACCCATCGACTCTGGGTGCTTGGCTCCGCAAATGGGTCGGTAGCTGTCGTTGTAAAGCTGAATGGTTTCAGGCCCCCAGGCAATCAGAATCGGAAAGGTCGAAGAAAGACACAGACTTACCGAGGTGCGCAGGCTTTGCGGCCAGGTCTCGATGGGCCCGAGGGGCGTGGTCGCCCAGTCTTTCGAGCGAATCAACTGTCCCATCTCGCCACCCCCGGCAAGAAATGATTCGGAGGAGTCTGAAGCCTCGGTACTGACCATACGCGTATTCATGATTCGCTAACTGCCCGCAAGGCGGCATCCCCAAACCACAATATTAAGTAGGTTTCGGGACTTAAAACACAGCAAGAATCGATCATATAAGATTGATTCCTCGTTTTGTTATTCACGGGTGTGGTTTTGGGACCAGCGTGTTAGCCTTAAACAGCTGCATCAAATGAAGCTACTCGTCGTGGCTGTATCGGGTACGAATGCGATGGGCAGCGCTGTAAGCTATTTCGTCGACGAGATCATCGTACAGTTGCCAGCGGGAGGGGACAAGCAGACTGGCACTGGCCAGCGTGTGGCCGTTGAGGGCGCGGGTATCGCCGGAGAACGTTTCCCAAACGGTTTCCCAACGACGCGTTTCTTCGACCGGGTCGCTCCAGAGAATCTGGTTACTACTAACGTCGATACCCTGAACGCGCATCATCATGCCGGCACTGATGTGTCGCTTGAACGTTGTCAGTGTGCCCTTTACCGTCTCCATGATGTCGACTTTCGTGGAGTCGTTGATCTTTTTCTCGCCGACCTTGTACGTCTTGTCACTGTAAACGATTGTGCTGGCTGAACTCGTAACGTCGTTGTAGGGCGTATAGTCAATGACCTGCATCCGTACTGCCTGATGAATCGGGAACCCCTCGGCCAATGGTGATCCGTCCACAATACTGGCCTGCACCTGCTCCGGCGCATACAGCCGGACAAAGGTAGACGGCGGGGTATTGATCGAAAGCTTACGCAGGATGAGTCGTTGTATGGCCAGATTATCGCCTGTACTGACCTCCCGGCTTGGACTAACAGGTTCGATGGCAACGCGCAGCAGCGCGTAAGGAAACGCATCGTCGGCACGGGCACGGGCCTGCTGGTAGTCAGGTACCCAGTCGGCAGCTTTCTGGTAATTGATAAACGCGTCTTTGGCGGCCAGCCTGTCGGTCAGGCGCAATGCGTATGCCTGTTCAGCGCGTTCGTAGCGATCAGCAGCGGCCAATTGGCGGGTTTCCAGCAGACGATCCTGATACGAGGCCGGATAGGGGGTCAGCCAGTCGGCACAGGCGGAGCAGGTTCGGGCGTCGTCGGTCAGTTTTTGCAGGGCATTGTAGGCACTCAGGACTGCTTCCCAGCGGAACGGCTGACTAGCATTGGCCGCCAGTTTGCGGATCGTTGCCTGGTGTTGTTCGTACGCGAGCAAGAAGGCCTGCCGCAGTACGTCGGACGCCAGCCCGTGCCCACGCTTGCTCAGACCCGGCCCCTGCTGAAGGCGCTGCGATGCTCGTTTAACGGCTAGATCGAACTGACCGTGACGGAGGGCTGTTCGGCCACTGCTGCAGCCGGTCAGCAGGGCGACCAGGAGAAAGAGGGGGTAGCGATACATGGTTAAACGAGGTGGTGGCTCCGTGCATTGGACCGCATACCGTGGGAAAGGGTTTATCGCCGGTTGTAAAAATCAGACCGGGATAGCATCAGATTCGGACGATTACGCGTACTTCGATTCTGAAAACTACCGACTCGCCCGTTCATACTGTACTGCCGTCTGATGACTCCCGTACCACCCATAACCATTAAGGATATTGCCCGGCAATTTAACTGCTCGCCATCGACGGTGTCGCGGGCGTTGAATGACCATTATGCCATCAGCGAAGATACGCGACGGAGTATTCAGCAGTACGCGCAGCAGGCCGGCTATCAACGTAATCTGGTGTCGCTGAGTCTGCTTAATAAGCTGTCGGGCGTACTGGGCATTATCGTGCCGACAATCAGCGATAGTTATGAATCGTCGGTGATCGAAGGACTACATACGGTGCTGCAACCACTGGGTTACTCATTGACGATCTGCGTAACGGGTGAATCGCGGGCGCTGGAAGCCGAGCATGTGCTGCGGCTGCTGGCCAACCGGGTTGAGGGCATTTTTCTGTCGGTCGCGCAGGAAACCTACGATTCCGCCCGGTATGACCACCTGACGATGGTGTTGCAACGACAGATTCCACTCGTGCTAATCGACCGCGACTATGCTGGCTTGCCCGTGAGCCGGGTTACGGCCG
>JAKONH010000627.1 GCA_022702045.1 Spirosomataceae bacterium | reverse complement strand
ACGCGTAACGTCGTTGATACGGCCCGCATTGGCGAAATTGACCCGCAGTACCATCTGAAACGCATTGTGTTCTGCCGTTTTAGGATAGTCCATAATGCTTGTCATGATGTCGGGTACGTCGCGCCCTTCTTTCCAGTACGCCAGATTTCCCGACGAAAAAATACGCGTCGGTCCCATCGTGTTTGTGACGTAGTGAACGCCCGTAATCAGATGGACAAATAGGTCGCCTGCGACGCCGGTGCCGTAGTCACGGTAGTTGCGCCAGCGGAAAAAGCGGTTGGCGTCAAATGGGCGTTTGGGCGCATCACCCAGGAACCGGTCCCAGTCGAGGGTCTGCGTCGAGGCATCGGGCGGAACGGAGTAGTTCCAGGCACCAATGGCGCTAAACCGGTCGTTGTTGGATTCGATGTAGTTGATCTCCCCAATGTCGCCCGCCTGCACCATGCGTTTGGCTTCCTGAAAGGCCGCGCTACTGATTCGCTGACTACCGACCTGCATCGTCTTCCCCGATTTCTTCCAGGCGTCGATAACCGGCTTTCCCTCATTAAGGTGCTGCACCATCGGCTTTTCGCAGTATACGTGCTTACCGGCTTTCAGCGCTGCAATCGTGATGTGGTCGTGCCAGTGATCGGGTACGACCACAATAACCGCATCGACATCGGGGCGGGCCAGTACTTCGCGGTAATCGCGGGTAGTGAACAGCGCTTTGTCTTTACCAAAGGCGGTTTTGGCATGTTCAAGCCGCCCGTCGTACAGGTCGGCGACGGCTACCAGCTCGACGTCGGGGCTACGCAGAGCCGCTATTGTGTCAAAATTTCCCTGAATACCCATACCGATCGTCGCGATGCGAATCTTATCGTTCGGGCTGATTCTTTTCAGGTTCGGAATGTAAGCAAAGCCCGGCAGGGCGGGTGTCGCTGCCAGGGCTGAAGCCGCCGAAAGGGTCTTGATGAAAGAACGTCGGGTCGTTGTCATGCCATTGAATGTCGTATACCTATAAAAGCGCCGACTATCCAGTGCTTTACTTGCCCGACAAACGGACTGGTACAAATGATCGGCCATGCTCGGCCAATCTGACGTATTGTACGGGTAGAGTCAACCCGATTATTTATCGAACTGGCTGATAATCCATTGAAAGACGGCTAACACTTTATTCAGCTCGGAATAATATAGTATCGTCGGGTCCGTGATTGCACGACTGCCAGTAAATTGCATGAAAAGCCACTCGTTACCAGTTGTAACACAGCCATAAACAGCGTCGAAACTGATCCCGGCCCGCTCATTTCATTCGTACTCCGTGTCGCCAACATGTCACCTACGCATTGCGGAATGCCGCTGTACAGGTCCTGGCGCTTGGCCTCGACTAATACCATGATCGGTGGTTCTGGTAAAAAGGCTTTTGGGTTAGCCGCAATAATGAAATCACAACTACCAAACAGTTAACCCGGTAAGGTCAGTGCTTCGCCGAAGCAGAGCGAAATCGGATCCAGATTGTTTTCTTTTACCGCCGATAGGACGGGGGCAATCAGCATTTCCGATACCGCTTTTTCCGATTTAGCCAGCGCCGGCGAAAGCTGATTGATCGCCACGTAACTACGCAGCCAGTCAGGTAAGCCAATAGGTATGACTGCGGGCAGAAAGGATTCGTTTTCAACGGTAATACCGAAGCGCTGCCGCAGTTCCTGAAACGCTAGTTGGCTGTAGATGAGCATTGAGTAAGGGATTTACCCTAAGGATACCAGTTCTTTCAGTTCGTCGTCGTTGAGGTCACCCAGCCAGGTTTCGCCGGTTTTGATGCTGAGGTCGGCCAGTTCTTTTTTGCTGCGGATCATCGCGTCGATTTTCTCTTCCAGCGTTCCCTGATTCATCAGTCGGTACACCAGCACGTTCTTCGTCTGACCAATACGGAAGGCCCGGTCGGTCGCTTGTGCTTCGACGGCGGGGTTCCACCATAGGTCATAATGAATGACGTGGTTAGCCTGCGTCAGGTTCAGCCCCGTACCACCCGCTTTGAGCGATAGGATAAACGTATGGTCGGACCGGTTTTTCTGAAATTGCTCGACCATCTGATCGCGTTCCGAACGGGAGTTGCCGCCATGCAGGAATAGCGGCTGTTGTCCAAACGTTTGCTGAATAAACTGCTGAAGCAGTTCGCCCATTTCGCGATACTGCGTAAAAATCAGCACCTTCTCGTGGTTGGCGTAGATGGTTTCGAGCAGGTTAAGCAGCAACGTCGCTTTGCCCGACAACGACGGTGTATTGTCGCCTTCCTTGAGGTACTGACGCGGGTGGTTGCCGATCTGCTTCAGCGCCGTCATCAGCTTCAACACCAGACCTCGCCGGGCGATACCGTCTTTCTCTTCGATAGTGCGCATGCTTTCTTCCACAACACCCTGATACAAAGCCGCCTGCTCCGTGGTGAGTGAACAGTACTGGTTGTTCTCAATCTTGTCGGGCAGGTCGCCGATGATCGTTTTGTCGGTCTTGACGCGTCGGAGCAGGAACGGGCTGGTAACCCGCCGGAACTGATCGAGTTTCTGCCGGTCGCGTTCCTGCTGAATCGGTTTGCCAAACTCCTCATTGAATTTCGACAGCCCACCCAGATAGCCTTTGTTCACAAAATCCATGATGCTCCAGAACTCCGACAGCCGGTTCTCGACGGGCGTACCGCTGAGTGCAATACGGATCGGCGCTTTCAACGCCTTAACGGCTTTTGTTTGCTCAGTATCCGCGTTTTTAATGTTTTGTGCTTCGTCGATGATGACCACCGCCCAGGTCGTTTTCTTGAGCGATTCCAGATCGGAACGAACGACACCGTAGGTCGTTAGCAGCAGATCGTATGCCGCGTCGTTGGGTAGCTTGCGCCCGGAGCCGTGGTAAACATGCGGACGCAGGTCAGGGGCGAAGCGGGCCATTTCCTTCTGCCAGTTGGTTAGCAGAGTTGTTGGTAATACAACAAGCCCTTTTTGCTTTTTGAACCGTCCTTCCTGCTTGAACTTCAGTAGCAACGCAATGATCTGCAGCGTTTTTCCCAGCCCCATGTCGTCGGCCAGGAGACTGCCCATGCCGAGGGCCGTGTTCTTGATCAGCCAATCGTAACCGCGCTGCTGATAGGGCCGGAGACTAGCGTTCAATGAATCAGGCAAAGGCTGAGCTTCTGCATCAGTAAACTGTCGGATAAGCTCGCGCACGTCGGGCGGAATACCGAGCCGACCGCCTTTGTATTCTTCCGACAAGGCCGCGCGGAGCAGATCGGACCCGGTTAGTTCAGGGGGCGTTTCGAGTTGCTTGTACAGTTTCGTCAAATCGTTGGCGTCGATCAGTACGTATTGGTCTTTGATCTTGACCAGGCCCGTCGAGTTGTTGACCAGTTTCTGAAACTCCTTGACGCCGACCATCTCGTCGCCCAGCGCAATCTGCCAGTCAAACGTCAGCATGTCATCCAGACGCATGAAGGCGTTGCCGGCCGTACCTGCCTTGGCTTTGGCCCGCAGTCGGCCACCTGCTGATGGACGCACCCAGTGCCGAAGCGATTTGGGTAGTAGCAGCGAGATGCCAAGCAATTGCATTCGGGGCAGCGTATCGAGCAGAATCTTGACGAAATCGTCGGGTTTGTAATACAGATACGCTTCGCCGTCGGTTTTGGTCAGCTGAGCCAGGTCGGGGAAGTGGCGCGACAGCACCAGTAAATCCTGCAACACGGCCATGCGAATGCCGGCGTGGGCTTTGTCGCGCAGAATGTCCGACAGGGGTATGGGCGGAATGACGGCTGGCGTTGCAGCTACTTTTTTCGACGATCGGGCTGGCTTCTCGGCAGGTTCAGCCACGGCAGGTTTCGCGTCGTTGTCGCGGATCAGCAGGCTCACCCGAAATTCTTCGCCTAGTTCACTGTCTTCCACCGCCAGTACGGGTACGAATCGCTTGTGTGTCAGAAAGAAATCGTTGAGCCAGAGCTGCATGGCCAGGGGCATTTCCCGTTTGCCATAACCCTCGAACCGAACAGTTTCGACGCCGAAAAACAAGCGGTCGGCATCTTCCAGGGGCCAGCGCTCCCACAACTCGACGGTGGCGTCGTGAATGGTCGGCCGCATCAGCAAAGAACATAGCATCAGCGTCTGCTCCCGGCCAGTAAAGGCCAGCCATTCTTTCTGCCAGCGCATCGTCAGCAGGAGTGGTGGCAACTGCATCGCCAGCAAATCGGTTTGCGTGCGTACGGCGTCGTTCAGCGTGGCTGGTAGCCACCGCACCCGGTACTGCTCTTCTTTCACGCCCAGGCATAGTAACTGCGGCACAACAGCTCCCCGACGCAGGAGTGCATTGGAAAACTGATGCGCTAGATACAGCGCCCGAACCGAGTCGCTCATTTCGGCAAAATCGGCCTCGGTAAGTGTGTCGAGCCAGTCGGTCAGGTCGCTAATG
This sequence comes from Spirosomataceae bacterium, assembly GCA_022702045.1. Taxonomy (GTDB): domain Bacteria; phylum Bacteroidota; class Bacteroidia; order Cytophagales; family Spirosomataceae; genus Spirosoma. Next base: position 2,453 of record JAKONH010000627.1, on the reverse strand, counting down.
TCGTAGTCGGCGAAGGCCCGTTGTTCGCCGTGTTCAGAAAACACACCTACCTTCTTTACCTCCATCAGTTCATCCAGTTGCAGCTCGATACTGTCGCTGGGACTGGGTGTTTCTGGTTTTTCGGTCGATGTGGTGCCTGCTTTAACCAGCGTTTTCGGCTTCCGACCGCGGGTGGCAGGTAGTGTACCGGCGGCCCTGGTCTGTTCATTGGCGGCTCTACTGAACAGAGCGTAGGATCGGGTAAGTGACTTCAGAAAGTCGCTTTTCGTGAACGTAACGTCGGGTTGCAACAGGTTTAGCAGTTGCTCCGACAAGGTAGGAATGGTTGCGAAGTCGAGTTGCTTACGGGCGTCGATGTCGGGGCGCCAGTCTTCGTCGTCGGGCAGCTCGTCGGTCCCTAACTCGCGCAGAAGCAGTACGCTTTCCATACCACCCGCCAGCACATCGGCCTGCTGATTTTTGAGTTCTTCCAGTATATCGAGGCCTTTCAACTGAAAGACCAGAAACGGATTTCGGTCGATTTCGTTGGCAATGATATAGATGACAGCCGCCAGGTGTTTGCAGGGTACAGCGTAGTCAGGGCAGGAACAGCCCATGCCCAAATCGTCGAACGAGGTAGGAAAAAGACGAATGTGACGAGTCTGCGCAAACTGAACCAGCTCTTCCGGCAACTGCCGATTGAGCAACTGGGCGAGGATAGCTGGATTGTTACTGAGTTCGGTCAGCAGGGCTTCTTTTTCCTCACCCGTCAGCAGAGGTACCGTCAGCTTCACCTTGTACGGCCGTGGCTTCGTGCCCTTCACCGACGCGCTAATCTGGTTGGTGTCGATCTTCAGGCCCTGCACGGCCCCTTTGTTAGCATAGGTTTTACCGCGGGGAAGCCGGCTTTCTTCATCGATCTGGGTCAGGGCGTTGAGCCACTGTTGCCCCCACCAGGTTTTGCCGTAGCTAATGCGTTCGGCCATGTATACGAGAGAATTAGTTGATACGTAAAAGTAGCAGTTTACTGTCGAACTGGTAATTCGTCAGACAGCATACGGGCGAATGCGGATATGTGACGGTAAAACAGAACCGCATTACTCGTAAACTAATAATTAGGAAATTTGTATACTGCTTTATGCCTACACCGCTTTAACTTGAACTGCTAAAAACGTTTTCCCGGCCAATACCCGATACGCAGTTGGCTGAAATCCGGCAGTTATTGACTGACTATTTTGCTCAGAAAATAGATGAGGAAATGGATCAATTGTTTGCCGAAAGAGGCTGGGACGCAACTGCCGCCAAACACTGGGCTGACGAACATAACCGAACACCTTATCAGCCTGATTGGTGCGCATCGTCTTAAACACGAACTGTTTGTTATCGATCTTACCAAGACTGTCTCCGTATCGAATTGTGTTTGATGCCTATCGTAATCAGCGTTTTGAGTTGGCTGTCAGCACGCCAATCCTCGCAGAATACGAAGAGATTTTAACGAGTCGAACGACAGCGTAAAACGTATTGGAGCTAATCAGCCGTCAACCCAATACCCTGCTACGCACAGCCTACTATCGGTGGGGGCTTGTCACTGCTGATTACGACGATAACAAATTTGTTGACTGCGCCTTAGCTACCAATGCGGATTATAGTGTCACGAATGATCGACACTTCAACCAACTCAGCGAACACAACTTCCCTGGCGTCGCGTGGTTGCGGCTTGATGCCTTCATGCCTATGATTTCATAATCTGGCTACGTCAGCCATTTTTCGGTAAACGTCACTTTGTCGCTGTCGCAGACGCCACAGGTGTAGGCAGTTGACAACTGCGCGAATGCCGTGCCGGGTGCGATACCCCGGTGTGGTTCGCCATGCTGCGCGTCGTACCGGCTCAGGCAGGCCGGGCATTCGTGAACCAGCCGTTTAAGTTGTTCAATGGGTTTATCGTCAACTGGTAAGTCGGCCGGGAGCGGGGTCGTCAGTCGCTCGTAGTAGGCAAGGGAAAGCTGACGAATCGATTCGGTAAGTTGCGTAAGCGGCTGACTCTTGGCCACCAGCACATACTGATCGTTTGTCGTCGAATGACTGGCTCGCTGGTAGATGTCAAATGATTCGGGGCTGCCGTTTTGTTGAATCACGACCTGAGCGGCTGCTTCGGAAAACGGCACCTTGATGGCAAAACTTAGCTCGTCGGTGCGAACGTCGGTGTCGTCTAACTGGTGCAGAATCTGATTCTTCAGCGCGATGGCATGCGTATCGTTGTTCGGTAGCTGCCAGTTTAGCTGCCAGGCCGGCACGTTGGTACGAATGCCGAAGCGACCCAGAAGCCGGTCCCAGGCAGGGCGGTCGGCATCGCGGATTTCCTTGATGAGCAGCGTTTTGTACGGCGTCAGATACAGTTGTCCGACACGCGTTTCCCGGCAGAGGTCGCATAGCGCTTCAATAAAAGCCAGCGGAAAGGTAAATGACTTACGAAA
>JAKONH010000626.1 GCA_022702045.1 Spirosomataceae bacterium | reverse complement strand
GAGCGCTTTTCGAGATGACCTTTACCCATACATGGCTAAAGTAATTTCCCTGTAGTACAGTCCTAATCCAATGGCTTGGGGGCCTGGACGTAAAATTACTTACGATTGTCACTATTTTGTTTTTCGTTTATATTTACTGAGTAAACCTTAACCTATGCCTTGAATGAATACACTCTTGTCGGAAGAGGAGGCTAGGCGTTTGACCGCCTTGTACAGTTACAGTATTTTAGATTCCATCCCTGAGAAAGAGTACGACGATATTACGCTCCTGGCTGCGCAAATATGTGGTACACCAATAGCCCTGATCAGTTTTATCGATCAGTCCCGCCAATGGTTCAAATCGAACCAAGGACTCGCCTTTCAGCACATACCCCGCGAGCATGCTTTGGTCACTGATAGTTCGCAGATACTAAGCAATTTTCTGCTCGTTAATGATGCCCGGCAGGATGATCGGTTTAAGCATAATCCATTAGTGACGGGTGAACCGAATATCGTGTTCTTCGCTGGCGAACCACTCATTGACGACGATGGCTTTACACTCGGTTCGCTGTGCGTGCTTGATTCGCAGCTGCATCAACTCAGCGAGGCCCAAATAGGGGCTTTAAAGATTCTGGCTAGCCAAGTGATGACGTTGCTAACAGCGCGTCGAAAAGCAATTCACCAGGCCCGCTTGCAACAACAACTGCGCATAAGCGAAGCCCGCTTCCAGAATCTAGTGACGGCGACGCCAGCGGCTACGGCGATTTTTGTCGGTCGGGATATGATCATCCAGCAGGTCAACCAGCCTATGCTAGCGATCTGGGGTAAAGACGACTCCGTGGTTGGTAAGCCCCTACACACGGCAATGCCCGAATTAGAAGGGCAACCCTTCTTAGCGCAACTCCAACGCGTTTTCGACACGGGCGAGCCCTTTCTGCATCAGGAAGGAGTGGCGTGGGTGATTGAAAAGGGGCAGCCCAAACAGGTTTATTTCAATCACGCCTACAACCCCCTTTTGGATGAACGAGGCCAGATTTACGGGGTTATCAACGTGGCACTTGATGTGACAAGCCAGGTCGTTGTTCGCCAGCAACTTGCTGAGCGGGAAGCCCGGTTTCGCGGTGTTGTCGAGCAGGCACCCATGGCTATCGGTCAACTTAAAGGTCGTAACATGGTTGTTGAGCTAGGCAACGAGCGCCTGTTTGAAGTATGGGGCAAAGATGCCTCGGTGGTCGGTAAGCCCCTGGTAGAGGCATTACCCGAGCTGGATGGCCAGCCGTTTATGGAGTTGCTGGAAAACGTTTATGATACGGGCACGCCCTTTTACGGCACGGGTATCTTGGCCAAACTCGTCCGGCAGGGTAGGCTCGATGAGGTGTACTTCGATTTCAGTTATTCACCCATTCGGGCGATTGAGGGTCAAATCACGGGTATTCTCATTCTGGCTATTGACGTGACCGATCAGGTACTAACCCGCCAAGCAATTGAAAAAAGTGAGTACCGGTTCCGTAGTCTGGTGGAGGATGCCCCCTTCGCCATCGCCGTCTATGAAACGGCCGATTTAGCTATTTCCGTGGCTAATGACGCGATGATCGAGTTGTGGGGGAAAACGGACGCGGTGATCGGCCAACCGCTGGCGGACGCCTTGCCGGAGATAGCCGATCAGCCGTTTATTCCGCTGTTAAAGATTGTGTACGCGACAGGCGAAACCTACCGCACCACTGAACAAGCCGCTACGCTGTGGATCGACGGACGGCTGCAAACCCGGTGGTATAACTTTGTTTACCACCCCCTGTTCGACAGTACGGGGCAGGTGTACGCCATTTTAAATATGGCGGTGGATGTCACCGAGGCCTATCTGGCTCGCCAGCAACTCCAGCAAAGTGAACACCGCTATCGGGAATTAGTGGCTGACTTAGATGATCGGGTTCAGACCCGTACTCAGGAGCTGACGCTACTGAATCAGGATCTACAACGCTCGAACGAAAATCTGCAGCAATTCGCCTACATCGCCAGTCACGATCTGCAGGAGCCCCTGCGCAAGATTCAGGCCTTTAGTGATCTGCTTGGCTTACAACTGACCAATCACGTTGAGCAATCAGTGGTCGATCACCTGCAGCGTATTACCAACGCAGCATCGCGTATGTCGAACCTGATTCGGGATCTGCTGACTTATTCCCGTATTTCACCTCGTATGCAGGCATTCGGGCTAGTCTCTCTGAAGGCAATTATGGACGGTGTACTGTCGTCTCTGCAAAAGACGATTCTGCGTACGGGCGCTCAACTTGAGGTAGCCGAGTTACCTGCCGCTAAAGGTGATAAGTCGCAGCTATCGCAACTGTTCGAAAACCTGCTGACGAACGCTATCAAATTTGTCGAACCTGACCAAAAGCCTCAGATTCAAGTGCAGTATTTTCACCGTTCCGTCGATGACTTGCCCGGTGAGGTTCGGCCCACCTCATTGGTTCCGTTCTATCACCAGATCAGCGTGAAGGATCAGGGCATTGGCTTTGACGAGAAATATATGGACCGCATATTTCAGGTATTTCAGCAACTCAACAACCGCAGCGATTATCCAGGTACAGGCGTCGGTCTGGCCATCTGCCAACGGGTAGTAGAAAACCATGGTGGCGGCATTACTGCTGATAGCCAGCCGGGGCATGGGGCTACTTTCTGTGTGTACTTGCCTGCTTAACATTCGCTTGTACTGATCAGCCTACCAACACCTCAGTCGCTGCATAGTGATGATTGATATAAACCAGATAGATCCATTTGATCAAATGCCGATCATTCATATCGAGAATGATGTTGACGATCACTACCTAATCGAAAAAGCCCTCAAAGCGGCCTCCATTCGGAATCCGGTACGTTTTTTCCAGGATGGCCAGCAGGCACTGGCGTATCTACAGACAACCGAGGAGGTGCCGCTGGTGATTCTGTGTGACGTGATTATGCCTGGGATTGACGGGTTTGAATTACGGGACCGTATTGATGCTGATCCAGTGCTGCGGCTGCGAGCGATACCCTTTGTTTATTTTTCAACTTGGGGTAGCAAAAAGCTGGTCGAAAAGGCTTATCAGGGCACTATACAAGGCTATCATCTAAAAGGTAGAAGTTTCGCCGATCTTCAAGCTGAACTAAGCTTGATTGTAGCTTACTGGAAGCGTTGCTTGCATCCACGCAGTTTTGACTGACCCGATCAGCTCTATTTTCTAGTAACTAAGTAGTCATGCTGACTGCCATATCGCTCCAAAAAACGCCCGTTTTAGATATTCTCAGTCGAGGTGCTACTGTACAATGAAATGATGAGGTTAGAATGTTCCCGCTAACGTTTACGTCTGTCGTAGCCGAACGTCATTGTACAATTAACACTGAGCCAGTTGTAG
>JAKONH010000610.1 GCA_022702045.1 Spirosomataceae bacterium | reverse complement strand
GCAACTATCTGCCTGATCTGGCGAAAGGTAAATTACTGGGCTGTTTCGGTCTGACGGAACCCAACCACGGCTCTGACCCCGGTAGCCTGGAAACCAATTTTATCGAGCGCAGCGATTATTATGTGCTGAACGGGTCGAAGCTGTGGATCACCAACGCCCCCCTGGCCGACATTGCCATTGTGTGGGCGCGCAACGAACACGGCAAAATCCGGGCGTTGATCGTCCCCTGTGACAGCGAAGGCGTCACGGTTGGCGACATTCCGAATAAGTGGTCATTACGGGCCAGTAGCACCGGCCAACTCTCGTTTCAGGATGTACGGGTGCCCAAAGAAAACCTGCTGCCCGAAGCCTACGGGCTGAAAAGTGCGCTCAGATGCCTTGATCAGGCCCGCTATGGCATAGCCTGGGGATCGCTGGGAGTAGCTATGGAATGTTACGAGGTAGCCCGACGCTATGCCTTGGAACGGATACAGTTTCGTAAGCCGATCGCTAGCTTTCAGCTCGTCCAGAAAAAGCTGGCCGAAATGCTCACCGACATCACCCAGGCGCAACTGCTCTGCTGGCGGCTGGGTACGCTCAAAAATGAAGATAAGGCAACGACGGCTCAGATTTCGATGGCCAAACGCAATAACGTCGAGATCGCCCAGCGGGTGGCACGCGAAGCCCGGCAAATGCTGGGTGGTATGGGAATCGTCGGCGATTACCCGATCATGCGCCATCTGATGAACCTCGAATCCGTCAGCACCTACGAGGGTACGCACGACATCCACCTGTTGATTCTAGGAAGCGAAATCACGGGAATTCCGGCGTACAAATAACGAAATGGGGTAAACATCGGGAAGGGTGCGTCCGGTATCCAGCCGATTTGCGTACTTGCCAGTCTAACCAGTAACTAATTAACGAACATGAAATTTCAGGCAACGGTACTGCTGCTCGCTTGTCCACTGTTGGTGTGGGCACAAAACGGCTCATTCACGGTGAATGGCAAACTAAACGGGGTGTCGGCACCGGCCAAAGCCTACTTGCGTTATGGGGCCGGGCCGACCATGAAAATGGATTCGAGCCAGATTCAGAACGGTGTCTTCTCCTTCAAGGGCACGATCGATAAACCAACGCAGGCAACCATCCTGATCGATCGGGTGGGAACAGGCTTCAGTAATCGGCGGCCCACCTCCGCCGAGATGGTCTACCTGGAACCCGGTACCATCACGATCACCAGCCCAGACTCACTCGACAATGCCGTCCTGAGTGGTACATCACTGAATACCGATTACCAGAAGCTACGTGTCGCCCTGAAGCCGTCGACGACGAAGATGACGCTGCTCATGAACGACTACCAGAAAGCTACCCCGCAGCAGCGAACAGACAAAGCCTTCCGTGAGTCGCTCGACAACCAGTACGAGGCAATTGAAACTGAGCAGCGGCAGGTACGGGCTGATTTTATAAAGGCCAACCCCACTACACCCGTCAGTCTGTATGCATTGCAGCGATATGGGGGCTACGCGCCGGACTACGCCGACCTGAAGCCGAAGTTCGATGGATTGTCAGAAACGGTACGTACCAGTACTGAGGGGCAGGCGTACGAAAAAATGCTGACAATGCTGAAAGCGACGTCGGTCGGCGCAATGGCTCCTGATTTTACGCAGGCAGATACGCTGGGCAAAGCGGTTTCGCTGCGTGATTTTCGCGGTAAATATGTGCTGGTCGACTTCTGGGCGAGCTGGTGTGGCCCCTGCCGCCAGGAAAACCCGAACGTTGTGAAAGCGTACAATCAGTACAAAAGCAAAAATTTCACCGTGCTGGGTGTATCACTTGATCGGCCGGGGGCAAAAGACGCCTGGATCAATGCCATTCACAAAGATGGACTGACCTGGACGCAGGTGTCGGACCTGAAATTCTGGGATAACGAGGTAGCGCGGCAGTACGGCATCCGCTCGATTCCGCAAAACTTCCTGATCGGGCCCGACGGAACGATTGTCGCCAAAAACATACGGGGTGAAGCGCTGAGCAAGAAAGTGGCCGAAGTAATGGGTAGCAACTAAATCGATCGGTACAGGTTGTCCATTACACGGATGATCCGTGCTGATTTTTCGTACACAACATCAAGAACGCATGAGCACAACAGCCCTTACTAAAAACGAGTCGACGCGACGATTTGAACTGAACGTGGACGACAAGCCCGCCTTTATCGTCTACGAACCCTTGGGTGACTCGGTTTTGGCGCTTACGCACACCGAAGTTGATCCTGCCCTGGAAGGCAAAGGTGTTGGCTCGAAACTGGTTGAAGAAACGCTACAGTACGTTGATAAGCAGGGTATGCGGGTTGTATCAATGTGTCCGTTCGTGAGCGCATACATTAAACGCCATCCCGGCTGGAAACGGCTGCTGGCTGACGATAACGCAGTTGCCTGATTAAAAGGGTAGTTACCTATTGCACTTGTAACAGCCCTGAGTACCCGCACTGCTCAGGGCTGTTTAGTTATCAATGACTTACGTTGTTCGTGTCGGCATCCTGCCGGGCAATGGCTACTCCCCGGTCAATAATCAACCGCAGCTGACTATAACTGGGTGGTTTGACCAGGTAATCGTCTGCGCCCAGTTCGGCCGTCCGTTGTCGATCGTGCGTGTCGTCGGATGTGGTCAGGACTACGACCGGAATCGTCTGCCACGCATCGTTTTCCTTGATGACTTTAAGCGCGGTAAAGCCATCCATGCGCGGCATGTTCAGATCTAGCAGGATCAGGTTAGGGTAAGCGCCGGTGGTTGTTTGGGTTAGCCGATCAATTACGCCTACACCATCAATAAATTCGTCGATTTGGCAAGGGGTAGTATGCTGTCGGAAGGCCTGTCGCAACAACAGACGGTCGTCTTCGTCGTCATCAACCAGGTAAATCAATAGGTCATTCATTGTTGGATAAGTTCGGTGAGTAAGGAATCTCGCAAGGAGACAGAGGGACTAAAGTAGGTTAAAGAGCTGCGCCATGAGAATAAGTACAGTCGTACGGTAAACTGGTCAATCAGAAACGTAGATGATAGAAGTTTCGTATGTAAAACGTTGAGTTGATCTTGGAAAAATAGCATAAAAAAACCGGAAAAGATAGGCTCCTTCCCGGTTTTTTTATGCTGAGTGCTATTGCTTCTAGCGATTCATCGAGATCAGGAATTCCTCGTTGCTGCGTGTTCCTTTCATACGTTCCAGCAAGAAATCCATGCTTTCCATCGAATTCATATCGGCCATGTGTTTCCGCAGAATCCAGACGCGTTGCAGGGTTTCTTTGTCCAGCAGCAGATCTTCCCGACGAGTACCCGACGCCAGTACGTCGACGGCTGGGTAAACACGCTTGTTGGCCAGTTTTCGATCAAGCTGCAACTCCATGTTGCCCGTGCCTTTGAATTCCTCGAATATCACCTCATCCATCTTCGAGCCGGTATCAATCAGCGCCGTGGCAATGATGGTCAGTGAGCCGCCGTTCTCGACGTTACGGGCTGCACCGAAGAACCGCTTGGGCCGGTGCAGGGCGTTAGCGTCGACACCACCCGACAGAATTTTACCGGACGACGGGACGACGGTGTTGTACGCGCGCGCTAACCGGGTAATCGAATCGAGGAGGATAACAACGTCATGGCCACATTCGACCATGCGTTTGGCTTTTTCCAGTACCATGCTCGATACTTTAACATGGCGGTCTGCCTGCTCATCGAATGTGGATGATATAACTTCGGCGTTGACACTCCGCGCCATGTCGGTTACTTCTTCGGGCCGCTCATCGATCAGCAGCACGATCAGGTACACTTCCGGGTGGTTGCGGGTGATAGCATTAGCAATTTCCTTCAGCAGCACCGTTTTACCCGTTTTGGGCTGCGCTACGATCATGCCGCGCTGTCCTTTGCCAATGGGCGCGAACAGGTCGAGAACGCGCGACGAATAGTTTTCGGGCTTGTTGCTCAGGTGCAGTTGCTCTTCCGGAAAGAGCGGAGTCAGGTATTCAAACGGAATTCGATCGCGGATTTCCTCCGTCGTCTTACCGTTGACGGTCGTAATGCGCAGCAGGGCAAAATACTTCTCACCTTCTTTGGGGGGGCGGATTGCCCCCTGCACCGTATCCCCCGTCTTCAGACCAAACAGTTTAATCTGCGAAGGCGACACATAAATGTCATCAGGACTGGCTAGGTAGTTATAGTCGGCCGAGCGCAGGAATCCGTAGCCACCGTCGGACATGATTTCCAATACGCCCTGGTTTTCGATGATTCCATCAAATTCCCGAATGTGCTGGTTATACTGCCGCCGGATGCGGTTCTGATATTCCTGGGCCTCCCGTGATAGCTGGGGTGCCGCCGGTTGAGCGGCCGTATTGGCTGCATCGGCTGGTTGATCCGCCTGTACGGGCTGCGCCGGTTGTTCGGCTACGTTTGCTGGCGTATCGTTCTGGTCAGGTGTAGCCTGTTGCTGATTACCAACCGTGTCCGCGCTGACGACCGTTGGGGTCATGAAGTCGTCCTCAGACTGGGTGTTGAGCCGATTTGCCGATTCGTCAGTAACGACCCGTTGCGTACGTGGCCGCTGATCGCGGTCGCGTCGGGAGAATGTATCACGTTGCTGCGTCGAATCGCGGTTGTCGCGGTTATCCCGCTGCGTGTTGTCGCGCTGATCGCGGTCACGGGAATATCCACCGGTAGCGTCCTGCCGAAACCGGTTGTTGTCGCGCCCGTCCCGGCCGTTACCTGATTCCCGGCCATTACCAGTCGGTGATTGCTGACCATCCGGCCGTTGATTACGCTGCCGGTTCTGATCATTTCGCGTTGATGAGTCGCGATTGACTTCATACCGATTTCGGTTCGGGTTTTGCTGGCCAGCGCGATTGTCGATCCGGGCTGCTGGTGCGGTAATGGGTTCCGCCGGTTGTTCAGTCTGAGCTGGTTGCGCATCTGCCGGGAACGTACCAGGCTTCGTTTCGACAGCCGTCGTATCCACTGTAGCGGCCATTCCATCTTCAGGCGTCGGGGCCGGGCTATCCGACGCGTCGGCGTCGCGCCGTATACGTTGCCGAGTACGGATGGTTGGTTCGGCCTCAACAGTCGGCGTTATGGCTGACGTTGGTGACCCTTCGGCAACGGCTACCGGCGCTGCTTCGGCCACGGTCGGTTGCGGAGCGGCTGCTTCCACAGGGGCCGCTTCCACAGCGGCTGCTTCCACAGCGGCTGCTTCCACAGCGGCTGACTCATCAGTGCCCGTGTCGGTAGTCGGAGCTGCTTTTTTTCGGCCTCGTTTAGCTGGTGCTGTAGCCGATTCAGCGGGCGTGGCTTCAGTGGTCGGAGTAACCGACTGTCGGTCAAGGATTTTGTTAACTAGTTCTTTTTTAGGAAGCTTGGTGGCGTCGCGAATGCCAACTTCATCG
>JAKONH010000608.1 GCA_022702045.1 Spirosomataceae bacterium | reverse complement strand
GGCGACCGCGTCAAAGGGGGCGTTACAGTGCTGGCCGACATGCCTGAATAACCAGATTCATACGCAAACGATAGTTATCAGAAGGCGACCCCAACCGGTCGCCTTCTCTTTGTATAATACTGACTATTGATAGGCAGCCAATCAGCGGGCGAATTGGCGCGTACGCCTTATCCGAGACCGTTCGACTTTCCAGCCGTTTACTTTGATGAGTACATAGACAGTCTGTACGACACCAGTACCGTTTCCAAAGCTGATCTGATTCCGGGCTATCCCCCTGCCCAGCCGATGGGCACTAGCCAGCCCATTACGCAGCCCGTTTACCGAGCGTTATAGGGTGGCCAGGTCGCCTATGTTGCGCTCTACGATTTCGACCACTACCACGTCCGGCCGTTCAGCCGCGACGACCGCCGGATCGAGGTGACGGCCACGCATGAAGAAAGCCGATTGAAAATAGCCTGGTACGAACTGCATCATGCTGTGGCTAAACGAATCACCGATGAACAGCAGCCGGGGCAGGCTATCAGTCGTTATTTTGGTGAAGCGCACCGATGGGAATCCCGACACGGGATTCGGCACTTCAGCCACTTGTTTGGCAGTACGGTCAGGCGCAGGCTTGATATCGAAATAGACGGGGTCCCGGTGCTCGTCCTGCACGGTCAGCATCGTCGTCAGGTCACCCCCAAGGCCGCGCTGCTTTTGTATCCGGTAGTTGGTTAGGCGGGGGGCAGGCAGCGTTGGTATATCCAGCCGAATTCGATTCAACAGAGCAGCACTGCCGATCAGCGTACCAAAGTCGTTCCAGTGCGTGTCGGTCTGGTAGTAGACCACTTGCTCTTTCTTGGCAGTCAACAACGTGTCGCGAATGTCGATAAACGGCACGCGGGTCTGTTTCATCGCTTTTGCGAGCACATCGAGTCGCGACGGTTGCGTACTGACGGTTAATTGCGCCGGCAGGTGCTCAGGGTAGATGGTATGCGAATCCGGGGCGATCAGTACGTAAAAGCGAATACCCTGTTCGGCAAGGCGCTGTTGTGTAGCCGTCAGATGCTGCGCAATGATACGGGCTGAGTCTGCTGAAAGTGGTAATAAGCCCCGGTGTTGATCGACTACTCGGTTATAACTGTTACCCAGATAAAACCAGCCCTCATTTCCGACTACGACTTTCTCTGGCAAAGGTGATTCTCCCAGCAGGTTCAATTTCCAGCGACTATAGGCATAAAACAGCGCATTACGCCAGCCAAAATTCTCTTTGTAATACTGATCAAACTGCTTTACAAAGCTACGAACGTGGGGAAAGTTCAACGGTGGCAGGGTCGACTGCCGCCGGTTCTCAGTACTCTTGTATGTGTTAGACAGGTTTAATAGCTGATCCAGTGTGGGCAACAGTAGTAACCCTGCGAAGATAAAAGCAGCCAGCTTAAACCGAAAGGAAGTATTCATTCAGGACTGATGGGCACCTATCCGGCGCGTAAACGACCGCAAAAATACACAGTTATAGATCAGCCAGCTCACGTAGATTCCGCTCGACAATTTCAACCACGACAATATCCGAGCGTTCGGCCCGAGCCAGTGCTAGGTCAAGCCGGTGGCTACGAACCAGAAAACTTTCGCCAAAGTACTGAGGTACAAACTGATTCATGCTGTAGCTAAACGAGTCGCCGATGAACAACAAGCGGGGCATGGCGGGCCGGGGCCCGGTGAAGCGCGACGACGGCAGGTTCATCTCCGGGTTTGGTATAGTAGCTGTTTGCCGGGCCAGCAGGCTTCTTCCGGGTTTTATGCTATACTGCACCGAATCGCGATACACGCTATGCAGTGCCATCATTGTTGTCAGATCACCACCGATCCCCGGCACGGGTTTAATCTGGTAATCCGCCAGCCGAGGTTCGGCGAGTTGCGGAAAATCCTGCCGTACACGATCGACCATCGCCAGCGAGGCTACCAGTGACCCGAAATCATTCCAGTGCGTATCCGTTTGGCAATAAACAGGCCGCTCTTTCTTGGCATTGGTGAGCGCTGGTTGTGTGTCAATCATGGGCACACTCGATCGTTGAGCTAAATACGTACGTAACCGATCCAGGTTCGAGGGGCCATTATGCCGCTTGATTTTATCGGGCAGATTTTCGGGGTAGATTGTATAAGAGTCCGGTACGACCATCACGTATAACCGTGCCCCCTGCCGGGCCAGATGCCGCTGGTAGTAGATGAGTCTTTCTTTTATGGCGCGCAACTCACGGGGTTGAATGGGATCGACACCCCGGTGCTGATCGACAATTTGCGCGAAGTAGTTACCGGGATAGAACCACCCGCGTTTACCGACCACTACCTTTTCCGGTAGGGGTGACTCGCCAACTACATTTAGCTTCCAGGAGCTGTAGGCGTAGAAAAGTGCGTTACGCCAGCCGAAATTCTCATTGAAGTACTGTTCGTACTGGTGTACGAACGTTTTCACATGTGGAAAATTCAGCGTAGGCTGAGCCGCAAGTGCCCGCTTTTCGGTGCTCTGAAACCGAGCCGACAGATGAAGCCACTGATCCACCGCAGGCATTATCAGCAACACAGCGAAACAGACGCCTGCCAACACCGCCCGAAACCGTACCGACGGCCGGCGCGTACTTGTGGCTACCACAAGTGTCGGAACCTCGACGTTTTCTGTTTTCGGATAGGCAGTCATCGTTACGGTAGCAATTAGAATCGGAAGTAAATAAAGGGATTATATGTATCAGCCGCTAAATACATAACCGACATGATAAACAAACAAACCAGTCCCAGCACATAAGCCGAATCAAACAGGTAGTGCGCGGAGGTACGCATTAGACTATTTTGTAACCGAAGCCAGAATTGCTGAAACACATGATAGACAGGTGTAGCCAAAATGATGCCGACAATAAACGTAACGATTACCTCTCCACTGAGAAAGAAGGAGGGTGGATAGGCCAGTCTCTCAGCCTGTTCCGGGCCGACGCCGATCATTTTATTCAGGTAGGCCACAGCCTCCGTCAATGTCAGCGCCCGGAAGAAGACCCAGCCGATCAGCACAGCTAATAACGTATACAAATGCGCAATTGGTGGCCACACTTTGGCAAGCCATTTACCCAGACCAGCACGTTCGAGTAATAAAAAAGTGCCGTGGTAAACGCCCCAGAGAATGAAGTTCCAGCTTGCTCCGTGCCACAGACCCGTTACCAGGAACACAATCATCAGGTTAACATAAGTGCGTACGTTACCGACCCGATTTCCTCCCAGCGGGATATACACATAATCCCGAAACCAGCTCGACAGCGAGATGTGCCACCGACGCCAGAAATCCTGTATTGATTTGGCAATGTATGGATAGTTGAAATTCTCCTTGAAATCGAAGCCAACCATTTTTCCTAACCCGATTGCCATATCGGAATAGCCCGAGAAATCGAAATAAATCTGAAGTGTGTAGGCAATAATACCGATCCAGGCGGTTGCCGTTCCATAACTATCCGATCGCGCGTTGAAGATTGTATCTGCAATGTTGGCGAAGGTATTTGCAATGAGTACTTTTTTGGCCAACCCGATGATAAACCGTTCCGCACCAACGCCAAATTTCTCCAGCGTTGTTGTTCGATCGCTTAGTTCAGGGGCAATGTCTGCATAACGAACGATAGGCCCCGCAATCTGATGCGGGAACATGGCGACGTAGGTACCGTAGTCGAGAAAACTTTTGTTGGCCCTGATTCGCCCCCAGTAAATATCGAGAGTATAGGAGATACCCTGAAACGTGTAAAAGCTGATACCAATGGGCAACGCGATCTGAGCGAGCGTCAGATGCTCGGATACGGGCAGCATAAAGGCTTCTGCAAAGCCCCGAACCGAATCGAACAGGAAATTGGCGTATTTGTAATAGAAGAGCAGGGATAAGCTTCCAACCAGCGAAAGCCACAGACCAGCCTTCCGCTTACCCCGTTCGATCAATTGACCGGCGATGTAGTTGATCAATGCCGACACCAGTAACACCAGCACGACGAGACCTTCCCCTTTTGCATAAAATACCAGACTGGCACCAAACAGAAAAGCGTTATGCCACCGCTTGGGCAACAGGTAGTAGATGATCAGAAAGGCTGGCAGAAACAGGAACAGGAAAATTGCCGAACTGAACAGCATGGATTAAGTTTATAAATCAAACCAAAGGTATATAATTTACCGCATTCCATTAAGTAGTCTTTTCCGGCGCCCTGTCGTACTCCTTTATTGATTGGCACCGTATTTGGTAACGAGCCCCGCTTCTTCTCACTTGCTTTTTTTATGTATCCACTTGTTGACATGATTTCGTTGCTGTCGACTACCGACCTGATTGATGCATCCAACCTGTTTACCCTTTTTACGGGTTGGCACACTTTTAGCCTAATTGCTGGTCAGCTAGTAACAATCGTCAGCATGAATCAGCTTCTCAGACATTTACGGATCGGAACGATGGCAACCCGGTTTGGCTTCACGTATCTCCTGTACTTCTCCTTCTGGCAGTTTGGCTGCGCACAGGTTGACCCCGCTACCACGGCCGGTGCCCTGACCGATCCGTCTTGTCGCACGATCACGATTCAACGCGTAACTACACCAATCAATACGCCGGCACAGACACCACAGGGGCTACCAATCCCGAGTTTTAGCCAGCAAGGCGGTTCGATGGCCTATGGAAGCACGCTGAAGCTATCTGCAAGCAACATGCCAGGCGGGGCGTACACTGAATATTCGTACGACAATGGCATAACCTGGGTGAAAGGCGATCAGGTACCCGTTGTCAGCCGTAAACAGATGCTCGCTCGGACCCGGGTCAACGATCTGACGTCGCAAACGGCTCAAGCTACTGTAACGCCTTATTTTCAGCGGATGATGGTCATTGGCAACAGTATCATGAGCCACGGCCCCGCCCCAGACCTAGGCTGGACCAATTTCAACGGCATGGCCGCTTCGGCACCGGAGAAAGATTATGTGCACCTACTGACAGCTAAACTAAACGGACTGCGAAGTGGGGTGCAGACCAGACTGGTATCGGGTGGTGCATTCGAGCGGCAGTTCGGGCAAGCTGGGTACAGCGTCACTGAGTTTCTAAATCCGCTACAGGAGTTCAAGCCCGACATTATCTTCGTTCGTATTGGCGAAAACATGGATGAGGGGTCAGTTCAGCAGAATAACCTGGTTGGTAATCTTCGGGTATTATTTGACTTTCTGAGACAGAACGCGGGCGGACCGGTACAAATCATCTGTTCGACAAGCGTGTGGAACCGTCCCCAGGCCGACGCTGTCATCCGGCAGGTAGCCGCAGAAAAAGGCATTCCCCTGGCCGATCTGAAAAGTATGGTGGGTGTTCCCTCCTACTTCGCCAGTCAATACGCCAATGCTGGTGTAGCCGCTCACCCCAACGACGCGGGTATGCAGCGAATCACCGACATCATCTGGGACACGATGCCGTAATAATTAATCGGATCTTACAAACGCAAAACGCCCGACTGATCGACAGCCGGGCGTTTTGCCTACCAAGAATATCGGTTGATTAAAAGAACGACAGCCGAATGACCAGCGGGCTACCATAAATAGCTTGTGCTACAACCTGATTCTGATTGTAGTTAAGGTTATACAGTGCGGTCAGGTTGATACCAAAGCGACCTGTAATTGGTTGCGAATAAGTGAGACCGAGTAGCGGAGCTGTCAGGCCGTAGCTACTGGTAGCGCCCCTTTGTTCATCTCGTACCGAGATCGTGCTATTCTCTACTTCTCCGTGCAGGTAAAGGTTCGGCAAAATCGACGGGATAAACTCGTACATGGCAAAGAGCCGGCCGCCAAACTGATTGTATGTCTGAAGCGGCACAGTAGTACCGGTGTTCGTAATTCCCTTGTAACGCGTATAAGCGTACGTTCCACCAACGCCAAGCAGCAGCCGCTCGGTCGTCTGGTAGGCAATTACCGGCGACACACCAAAGCTGAACGGATTGCCGAAGCGAATGTTGTTGATGCCCCCACCGAAGCGAAGCCGTTGGCTGAACGGCAGCGGACGGCCTTCCGGGGTTTGTGTCCGCAGTGGATCTTTGCCCTGCTCGCGCCGGTCTTCCGGGTCAGCGGTTAACTGCCCAAAGGCAACCGTACTGCTACATAAGGCTATGAGTAACAAAAACTTCCTAAACGAATACATGGTATAGTTTGACAGTCTACAGATTGCAAAAATACTAACGAAATCAGAACGTGAATTCTTTTACCTCCGGGTCGTTCAGTAATCGCTCGATGCATCGTTCGTGATCCTGCTGCGCACCGTCGACCCGCCACCGACCGATTATTTCGGTACCGATACGCTGTTGCTGCCCGCGGGTTGGCGAAAGACCACATGCCTGAACCAACGACTCATACTGGTTTAGTGTTTTGTGGCGGAACTGGGTTACGATCTTGTAATCCCGCGTCTGATTGAGTCGCTCGATCCGTTTGGCGATACCCGATAACAGAAGCAGCGAACTGAAGATAAACGCGAAGCCAACCATTGCGATATCGTAATGTCCACTTCCTACACACATCCCTAACGCCGAAGCGGCCCATACCGTTGCAGCCGTAGTCAGCCCTTTTACCCGATTATCATCCCGGAAGATGATTCCGGCCCCCAGAAACCCGATTCCATTGACGATGTTGGCAGCAATCCGATCGCCGGTGCCGCCCATTCGGTTCGATACCATTGTAAACAGCGTAGAACCAACACAGATCATGATCATCGTGCGAAAACCGGCGGCCTTCCCATGGTACTCCCGTTCGGCTCCGATCAGCCCGCCCATAACCAGCGCGATCGTCAGCCGAATTAAATCTTCTGATGCAAATTCCATCTCATTCTACACATTGACAATCAAAGAACCTATCCGGCGCCAAAACCGTTAAAACTTAGATAGTTTATAGCCTGATAATTCTTCGAATGACTCATACACCGGAAGTCGAATCACCGCGTTCCGTCGACCAACTCGACCCCAAGAAATACATCATTATCAAGGGGGCGAAAGTACATAATCTGAAAGGAATTGACGTTGCCATCCCCCGCAATCAGCTCGTCGTACTGACGGGTCTGTCCGGGTCGGGCAAGTCGTCGCTGGCGTTCGATACACTGTTTGCCGAAGGTCAGCGCATGTACGTCGAGAGTCTGAGTAGCTACGCCCGGCAGTTTCTGGGACGGATGGAAAAGCCGGAGGTTGAATACATCAAAGGTGTTTCGCCGGCCATCGCCATCGAGCAGAAAGTGTCGACCCGTAACCCCCGCTCAACCGTCGGTACGTCGACAGAAATTTACGATTACCTCAAGCTGCTGTTTGCGCGGGTAGGCGTAACGTATTCCCCGATTTCGGGCCACGAAGTAAAGAAGGACACCGTCAGCGATGTGGTCAACTATATGTACTCGTTCGAGCCTAACCAACGGGTCATGATTCTGGCTCCGCTGCGGCTGCACGACGGGCGCACGCTCTCGCAGGAACTGAATATCCTGATCCAGAAAGGGTACACGCGGATCACCGTTGATGGGCAGGTTCAGTTTATCGAAGAACTGCTGCAACAGCCCGACGAAACCGACAAACTGGTTTCGAACCCGCTGGAGATTCTGGTCGACCGTGGCACTGTGATCTACGACGAAAATGGTCAGCCCGATGAAGACAACCAGTACCGCTTTTCCGATTCGGTTCAGACGGCTTTTAATGAAGGTAACGGTACCTGCCGCATCGATATAGTTGGTAAAGAGTCGCGGCAGTTCTCTGATAAGTTTGAACTCGACGGTATCTTGTTTGAAGAGCCGAGCGTCAACCTCTTTACCTTCAACAACCCCTACGGCGCGTGCCGCCGGTGCGACGGCTTCGGTAAAGTGCTGGGCATCGATCCCGATCTGGTTATTCCCGACAAAAACCTGTCGGTTTTCGAAGGAGCTATTATGCCTTGGCGGAGCGAGAAAATGAGCAATGAATACATGAAGCCGCTGCTGCGGAACGGTATTCGGTTCGACTTTCCCATTCACCGCCCCTACAAAGAGCTTACCCCCGCCGAGCAGGAGCTGCTCTGGACGGGCAACAAGTACTTCGACGGACTGAACGCGTTCTTCGACTTTGTGGAAAGTCAGACGTTCAAAGTACAATACCGGGTGATGCTATCGCGCTACCGGGGTAAGACCACCTGCCCGGAATGCCGGGGGTCGCGGCTGCGCAAAGACGCCGGTTACGTCAAAGTCGGCGGCAAGAGCATTACCGATCTGGTGCTGATGCCTATCGATAAAGCGGCCAGCTTTTTCCGCGAAATCGAACTACCCGACTATCAGCAAAAAATAGCCGACCGAATTCTGGTCGAGATTCAGAATCGGCTGGATTACATGGAGCGCGTCGGTCTGGGTTATCTGACACTCAACCGTCTGACCAATACGCTGTCGGGGGGCGAATATCAGCGAATCAAGCTGGCGACCTCACTCGGATCGGCGCTGGTTGGCTCGATGTACATTCTCGATGAACCAAGCATTGGGCTGCACCCACGCGACACGAAACGGCTGGTAAGTGTACTGGAATCGCTGCGCGACATGGGCAACACGGTAATCGTGGTCGAACATGAAGAAGAAGTGATGCGGGCAGCCGATCAGCTTATCGATATCGGACCCGATGCCGGATCGCTGGGTGGTCACTTGGTCTTTCAAGGTACGTGGCAGGACGTTATGAACGGCGACAATCATGCGACCACCAACGAACACTATCCGTCGCACACACTCGATTTTCTAACCGGACGCGAAACGGTACCCGTACCGTCCTTCCGTCGTAAGTCGGCTAATTTCATCGAATTGAAAGGGGCGCGGGAAAACAACCTGAAAGACGTGTCTGCCCGCTTCCCGCTGAACAACCTGACTGTTGTGACGGGCGTCTCGGGTTCGGGTAAGAGTACGCTGATTCGAAAAGTGCTGTATCCGGCCCTGATGCGGCAACGGGGCGACGCGACTGAAGAAGCCGGCCGATACGATGCCCTGGAAGGCTCGCTCGACCGAATTCTGGCGGTCGAAATGATCGACCAGAATCCGATTGGTAAATCAAGCCGGTCGAACCCGGTTACGTACATCAAAGCGTACGATTACCTGCGGCAGGTCATGGCCGATCAGCCGATCGCGAAATCCCGTGCGTACAAGCCTAGCCATTTCTCGTTCAATGTCGACGGAGGGCGCTGCGAAGTTTGTCAGGGAGAGGGCGAGGTAAAGATCGAGATGCAGTTCATGGCCGACATTTACCTCAAATGCGAAGGCTGTGGCGGCAAACGCTTCAAACAGGAAGTGCTGGAGGTAACGCTCGACGGCAAGAACGTGTCGGACATTCTGGCTATGACTGTCGACGAAGCCGTTGCTTTCTTCCGCACGGCCGATCCTAAAATGGCCGATAAACTACTGCCATTACAGGCAGTCGGACTGGGCTACATCGGCCTGGGTCAGTCGGCGAACACGCTGTCGGGCGGGGAAGCGCAGCGGGTCAAGCTGGCATCGTTCCTCGGCAAGGGCAACCCGAACAAGGGCAGCACGCTGTTTATCCTCGACGAACCAACGACGGGTCTGCACTTCCACGATATTCGTAAACTGCTCGACGCCATCAACGCACTGGTCGATCAGGGCGACTCGGTGATCATTATCGAGCACAACATGGAAGTCATCAAAAACGCCGACTATATCATCGACCTCGGTCCCGACGGTGGCGAAACGGGTGGCTACATCACCTTTACGGGTACGCCCGAGCAGATGGTGCAGCTACCGGAAGGGCAAAATTTCACCGCTGACTTCCTACGTGGGAAAGTGTAAAATCTAGCGTATACAGACGTCCAGCGCCCCCGATAAGCAACTGTTTGTCGGGGGCGCTGGACGTCTGCGTTGATACGAATTACTTATCCCACCAGACCCGGTTCTGAATGATATCGTCGTTGCCTTGTTTACTGGCTTCGGTGTTGTTGGTCATTCGTTCCGTTTCGGGATACATCAGTCGCAGGGGGCGGGCGGTAGGAGCCGGTGCCTGGAGCGAATTGGGGATGTTGGGAATACCCAGCCGACGGTAGTCGTTCCAGGCTTCGAGACTACTGATACTGTTCAGGGCCAGCCACTTCTGCTCGATGATCCGCTCGATCTTATTGGTTGCTCCGTCGAAGCTAACCAGCAATTGGGCGTTGTAAGCCGTAAACGCCGTAGCCGGTACTTCCATATAACTGAACGATTCCTGAATGGCGCTTTCGTACAGCGTTTTGGCCGAAACACCCGTCAGCCAGCCGCGCTGAGCCGCTTCAGCCTGTAGAAATAAACTTTCGAACGACCCCAGCAGCACCGACGGCTGCGTGGCGCTTTTGAACAGGGCCGCCGGCCGGCCGGCGTTTTCCTGTGGCCCCCGGAAGGCCGACGTGGCTGCCCGGTTGTACTGCGCGTCGACGTTAGGGTTACCAAAGAGGACACCTTTGTACGCCGTACCGACAGGTACATAGAGCGTAGACAGGCGGGGATCGTTGCGACTTTTGTATTGCTCCACGGCAAAGGTCGTCGGGCGCAGATCGACGTAATTGCCGGTGGTTACCCCCTGCACTGTACGGTAGTTCGATTCCCAGAGTGGGTTGAGTTTACCTGAGGTGTTAAGGTAGCCCGGTTGCACGGCCGCCGTTTCGCCCGCGCCCAGAAAGCCGCTACCCTCCGCCCGTATTTTCTCCAGTTCAGCCGTAACCAGCCCCTGGTCGGCTACTTCGCTCTGCCGTAGCAACGCACGCAGTTTGATAGTGTTCCCGAATTTGGCCCAGCGGGTCGTATTACCGCCAAACAGTACGTCGTCGGAGCCGGCCTGCGTACCGGCGGGGGCGGCTTTCATATCGGCGATGCCTTCCGTAATCAGATTGATAGCCTTGGTATAGACCGTCTTACCGTCTTCGTAGCGGGGCGTAGGGCGTTGGGTGCCTTGCAGGGCATCGTCGAACGGCAGGTTATTGTAAAAATCGACTAGTCGCAGGAAATGCCAGCCCTGCATGATCTTGGCCGCACCTACGTAAAACCGGTTACCCTCGGCCTGCGCCTGCTCACGGATAAGCTGATAATAGAGCAGCGTAGTGTAGCCGTTTTCCCAGACCGGAATACCGTCGCGCTGGTGACGGATGGCGGGGCCGTTGTAGCTTTTCAGATCGACAAAGAGGTTGATTCCCTCGCTGGTCGTTCCCCAGTAGCCGCCCCAGAAGGCCCCAATCTGCGCCAGCGCCCCCAGTTCATAGTTGGTCGTACTGACCAGGGCTGCCGGGAATTTGGCGCTGAGCGTCAGGTTCTCGTTGATCGGAGCGTTGGGATTTGTGTTGACGTCAAGGTACTCTCTGCAACTGCTTAAGCCCAAAAGGGTCAGCCCGATCAGTCCAATTCGTTTAATGGTTGTATACATGGCTACGTATAATGCGTTTGCGACTCTACTTTCTACGGCTTCTATCACGCCGACAAGGGGGTTGGGATGCCGAAAAACTATCGTTCGCGCTTTTAGAAAGTCAGATTAATGTTGAAGCCGTAAGTGCGGTAAGGTGGCACCTGCCGGAAGCTGAGGTAGCCG
>JAKONH010000603.1 GCA_022702045.1 Spirosomataceae bacterium | reverse complement strand
AAATCGTCGCTGATTAATATGCTGACGGGGCGTTCGTCGCTGGCCAAAACATCGGGAAAGCCGGGTAAAACGCAGCTTATCAATCACTTCATCCTCGATAACGACTGGTATCTGGTCGATTTGCCGGGTTATGGCTACGCGCAGGTGGGTAAGGCCGAACGCGAGAAGTTTGCGGCTCTGATCGATGGCTACCTCACCAGCCGCCCCAACCTGCTGTGCATTTTCGTACTCGTCGACTCGCGCATCGACCCGCAGCGCCTTGATCTCGATTTTATGACCAATCTTGGCGAACGGGGCCTGCCCTTCGTCATCGTGTTTACCAAGACCGAAAAACTAAGTCAGGTCAAGCTACAGGCAGCACTCGATCAGTACCGGGCAACGTTGCTCCAGACCTGGGAAGAAGTCCCGACCACGTTCGTCACGTCGGCAGTAACGGCAGCGGGTCGCGAGGAGATACTTGGCTTTATCCGCCCCCTCAACGTCGACTACCGGGCCGCGAAGAAATGAGCCCGTCAGGGTCGTATCAACCCGGTTGTTAATTCGTCTTAATTCACCAGTCATTCTCTAAAAAAAGGCAATACGCCGGCCGAAACAGGCGTTAGTCAGTTACTACAGTATTTATGGAAGCCCTAAAACAAATTGCCAACATTGCCGGTCAGAGCGGCCTGTATCGTATCTTGAAACCCAGCCGCAACGGGGTTATTGTTGAAACGCTTGACGACAAGAAAGCCAAGACCATGATGGGCCCAACCGCCCGTGTCTCGGTCCTGAACGATATTTCTATTTACGTGGATACCGATGAACAGTCGGTGCCGCTGGCCGACGTACTACTGGCCGTCAACGAAAAATACGGCGAAACGCTGACCGTCGATCCGAAAGGGTCGAACGATGAACTGGCCGAATTTATGGCTACTGTCGTTCCCGACTACGATCGAGAGCGCGTTCGCCCAACCGACATTAAGAAACTCATTGTGTGGTACGGTCTGCTTCGGCAGCATGCGCCCGAAATTTTCGAGAGCCAGCCCG
The DNA here is from genome assembly GCA_022702045.1 of Spirosomataceae bacterium. Classification (GTDB taxonomy): domain Bacteria; phylum Bacteroidota; class Bacteroidia; order Cytophagales; family Spirosomataceae; genus Spirosoma. The sequence continues at coordinate 2,508 of JAKONH010000603.1, read as the reverse complement.
AAGCCGATACAACCACAGAAGCACCGGCGCCGGAAATCCAGCCTGACGAACAAGCCTAAGCAGTACCAGTCTACAGACTACCCTGCACCGAATTTCATTTTTCAGTGAGAATGGAAAAGCCGCGATGACCCTTGGTTTCGCGGCTTTTTTTTGTTAATAGGGAAAAAGGTAGAAGACGAAAAAAGAAAGACGTAAAGGCAAAACTCCTAAATCCTCCGAAGGAGATTTAGGAGTTTTGATCGAAAGAACCGTGCGAGTAACTACTACGTCTTCTGTCTTTCTTCTCAGTTAATCAACCGTACTGAGTTTGACGGTATTGGTCCGGCGGGCCTGCGTCAGCGGCATGCTGAGCGTGTTGATGAAAATGTCGCCCGACACCAGTTTCTTCTGACTGATCAGTGTTTGCTTGATCCCTTCTACCGTCTCATCGACTGTCAGACTTGGATTTGCTTCGTATGGCATTACCTGTACACCCCAGTAAAGACCCAGCGTATTCCGCAGTTGCGCGTCTGGTGAGAACACCAGCAAATCCGCTTTGGGCCGGTGGTGCGACAGCCGTACAGCCGTGTACCCCGAATTCGTGATACCGATCAGCGCTTTGGCGTTGGTGTCACGAGCCAGGCGGCAGGCACTCATCACAACATTGTCGTTGATGAAGTTTTCGCTTGGGTTTTCGTTGACCTGCGCGTGATAACGGTAATAAATCTTGTCAGACAAAGATTCAACCTGCAGGATGGTATTCGCCATCGCTTCAACCGCCAGAATCGGGTACTTACCCGAAGCAGTTTCAGCGCTGAGCATCACAGCATCAGCACCATCGAGTACGGAGTTGGCGATGTCGTTGATTTCCGCACGGGTCGGGCGGGGCGCGTCGATCATGCTTTCCAGCATCTGCGTAGCCACGATAACCGGCTTAGCGGCCCGATTACACTTTTCAACCAGCATCTTCTGAATCATCGGCACCTCTTCGGCGGGTAGCTCTACCCCGAGGTCACCCCGCGCGACCATTAGGCCATCGGTCGCGGCAATGATCTCGTCGATATTCTGGATAGCTTCCGGCTTTTCGATTTTAGCAATCACGCGGCTTTTCTTACCCCGCGACCGGATATATTCTTTGATTTCGATGATCTCCGAAGCTTCCCGTACAAACGACAGAGCAATCCATTCGGCGTCATATTCCAGACCAAACTCCAGATCGGCCCAGTCTTTTTCGGTCACGGCGGGCATCGACACTTTCGTGTTGGGTAGGTTAACACCCTTCTTCGACTTCATCGACCCACCGTAGACCACTTCCGTAACGACATCGGTTCCTTCCGTCCGCAGTACACGCACTTCCAGCTTACCGTCGTCCATCAGAATACGCTCACCGGGGTGCACGTCCTTGTACATGTCTTTGTAAGGCGTACTGACGCGCTCGGCAGTACCGATAATATCGTCGTTCGTGAAGGTCAGCTCGTTACCCGCTACGATCTGTACACCGTCTTTATTTTCGACGTTGCCGATACGGATTTTAGGCCCTTGCAAATCCTGCAATACGCAGAGGTTGAGGTTATGTTCAGCGTTGATTTCCCGAATGCGGTTCAGCCGCATCAGGTGATCTTCGTGCGTACCGTGGGAAAAATTGAGCCGAAAGACATTCACTCCAGCTTGGGCCAGTGCCAGCAATTGTTCTTTCGTTTCGGAAGTCGGGCCTATCGTGGCCACGATCTTAGTTTTCTTAGACATGAGGGACGGGAAAAATTGGGCAAAATCGGGCAAAAGCCGGTGCAAAAATAACCGGCGGGGTAAATAAACAGTGGTGTTCACGGAAATTTTACCCGATGTCCGTCGTTGCCTATCTTGCATCCCTATTCATAAACTGATGGATCTAGGATTACAAAACAAAGTCGTTGTCGTTACCGGCGGAGCACGGGGAATCGGCGAGGGAATCGTTCGAAGTCTGGCTGCCGAAGGCGCTATTCCAGTCATCGTCGGTCGTAGTGAAGTGCACAATCTGAAGCTGGTAGCGGACCTTGAAGCCGGCGGTCAGCAGGCCTTTCAGGTCGTCGCCAACCTCACTGACCCCGACGCATCAAAGCAGGCCATCGACGCGATCATGGCGCAATTTGGTCGGATTGACGGACTGGTTAACAATGCGGGCGAAAACGACGGGGTTGGTCTGGAATCGGGCGACTACGAACGATTCATGCAATCGCTGCACAAGAACGTCGTGCATTATTACCTCATGGCCCATCACGCCCTGCCGGCCCTGAAAGCGTCGAAAGGCGCAATCGTCAACATTACGTCGAAAACGGCCGATACAGGGCAAGGCAACACCTCAGCCTATGCCGCAGCTAACGGTGGCCGTAACGCGCTGACCCGCGAATGGGCCGTTGAACTGCTTAAGTACGGTATTCGGGTCAACGCGGTCGTCTTGGCGGAATGTTGGACACCGCTCTACGAACGCTGGATCGACTCACTCCCCAACCCACAGGAAAAGCTGGCGTCGATCACGGCGCATATCCCGCT
>JAKONH010000588.1 GCA_022702045.1 Spirosomataceae bacterium | reverse complement strand
CCCGGCGAAAACGACCCGCCAATACCCGGCCCGCCAATCCAGGCGTCGTCGTGTTGCCGATCCAGAACCGTTAACGTGAGCGTAGCGGGGTCGAGTCTCGTAATCCAGCGATCTTTGTTATCGCCCGACCGGATAACGACCACGGCTACTTTACCATCTTCCGACCAGATAACGTTGCTGTACGTAACGGGCCGTGTTTTCTTCGCCGTGTCGGCTTTTGGCTTCGGGTAGTCGGCCAGGTAAGCCGGACGATCTGTGATACCGCTCAGCGATTTGACGCTGACGGCTCGGACGGTGTCTTTCGCAACGTCGTACACGAAAAATTCCTGTGTCGATTGGGGGGCGCCTACCTTGACGCGGGTCGGAATGTCTTCGGTGAAGCCGGACTCGGTTACGTAGTTGGGTACCTGCGCGGTCTTGGCCCCCGACGCGCTCTTTATGGCCCGGTAGGTAACGTATTGTCCGTCGGGGCTAAGCTGCTGACCAACCAGTTGTTTATCGTCGAGGTATATTTCTTTCGGGCGCTTCGGCCGGTTGCGCTTATTCAGGCGTTCGGCTTCGTCCTTGCGCTCCTTACGCTCCGCTACAACTGTCGACAGACGCAGCTGCTCGGCTTTCAGAAACGTTTCTTCGTCATTCTGTTTCGGTTCGCTCTTTTTCGCGCCGGGTCGGAAATCGGTTAGCTGGGTGAGTTCGCCCGTCGTCAGGTCGATACTGAACAGGTTCGAGCCGCTACGTCGGAACGTGATACGCTTTTCGTCACCACTAAAACGCGGTTCAGTTTCGGCGTCGACGGTATTGGTCAGTTGCCGGACACGCCCGGTTTTTGTGTCGATCCAGAACAAATCGCCCTGTGACTCAAACACGCGTTGTGTACGGGCACGATTGTAGATTGGGCTGGGGTTGGTGCGCAGGGCTAAGCGCTCGGCGGGACTGACTTTCTGGGGCTTCGACGGACTCAATGTTTTGTTTCCCGACAAGGTAATCTTGTACAACGAATCGTTTTTGGCGCGGTCAGGATTCCAGTTAAAATAAATTGTTCGGGAATCATCAGACCAAAATGGAGTAGACGGAGCGGTGCCTACACTGATCTTAGGGTCCTGCATGATCGATTCAATGGTCAGAGCGGGGCGCTGGGGGGCTGGCCCGGACTGGGCCAGAGAAACGAGCGGAAGCAGCGGCAACAGGCTGTAAAGCAGTCGATTCATTCGTTGAAAAAGTGGCTAAAAGAGCATAGAAGCCGGAAAATACGCAGAAACGGGCGATTTCCTCGATTGGGTATACTATTCTGCGGGAAATCAGAAATACAGCCGGGCTGATGAGAGTCTGTCCGCATAACCTGTTGGTTGGTGGGGCAACTTCTGGTATCTTTCCCCTATTAAACCCAGTTCAGTATGCAGTACGTTATTCACGCTTATGACCATACCGACGCCGATGCATTAACCAGGCGTATGGCGGCACGAGCGGCTCACCTCGATTACGTCAGTCAATTTAAGGCGCTGGGGAAGTTCATTATCGGGGGCGCGTTGCTCGACCCGACTGGACGTATGATTGGCTCGATGCTGGTGCTTGATTTGGAATCGGAAGCTGAGTTAGCGACGTATCTGGCTGGTGACCCCTACGTCGTGCAACAGGTCTGGGACAAAATCGACACCCGCCCTTTCATGCCGGCAAAACTTTAATCTGGTTCCCGGTTTTCTGTGTTCGGTTTACGGTGATGAGCACATTCCGAACTGGCTACCGAAAACTGGCTACCGAAAACTGAAAACTGACATTTTGATACACGCTGCTTTATTTGATATGGACGGGCTGCTGGTGGATTCTGAACCCCACTGGCGGGCGGCTGAACGAGATGTGTTTGACACGGTCGGGCTATTTCTGACCGACGATCAATGTAAGGAAACAACGGGCATGCCTATTCCGGCTGTGGTAAATTATTGGTACCAGCGGCATCCATGGGTGCAGGAGCCCGGCGCGACACTGTCGGAAATTGCTGATCGTATCACTGAAGGGGCTCACGAGCGTATTGGTGCCTATGCCGGACCTATGCCCGGTGCGATTGATACGCTGACGTTTTTCAACGAACGGGGGATTCCTGTCGCCATCGCGTCGGCGTCGCCCATGAGTCTGATCGAAGTCGTTGTCGACCGGCTGGGCATCCGCGATCGGCTGACGCTCTGGCATTCGGCTACGCTGGAAGCAAACAACAAACCGGCTCCCGACGTCTATCTGGGTGCGGCCCGGCGGCTTGGTGTTTCGCCGACCGACTGCATTGCGTTCGAAGATTCGGGCAGTGGTGTACTGTCGGCGCATTCCGCCGGAACAATTACTGTAGCTGTACCGGCCGATTTCGAACGTGACGATCCGAAATTCGCCATTGCCGACAGGAAGCTTAACGCACTGACGGATTGGTCGGCGGAATTATTTGCCGACCTGAAAACATACAATTCCAACCCTGTTGACTAACCTTTCTTACGTCACGTAACGACTGAACCCTATGCGTCTCTACCAACTCGATGCGTTTACCGATCAGCTGTTTTGTGGAAATCCGGCTGCCGTAGTGCCTCTTTCCGACTGGATCGCTGACGAGCAGATGCAGAAGATTGCCGCTGAGAATAACCTGGCAGAAACCGCTTTTTACGTCAAAACCGAAGGCGACGACAATTTTCACATTCGCTGGTTCACCCCCACCGTGGAGGTCGATCTGTGCGGACATGCAACGCTGGCAACCAGTTACGTCGTGTTTTTTCTGGAAAAGCAGGCAACCACTGATACGATTAGTTTTGAGTCGCGTAGTGGGCAACTAAATGTCAGTCGTACTGACGACAACTGGTTGACACTCGATTTCCCCGCCGATCCCGTCCACAAAGCAAATGTGCTACCACCAGCATTGATGGCTAGCCTGGGCGTGAAACCTGTTGACGTGCTGAAAGGCCGTTCTGACTACATGGTTGTTTATGATTCTGAAGCAACCGTCAAAGGACTAAACCCCGATTTTCGGGAAATGAGCAGCATTCCAGCTCGGGGTATTATCGTAACAGCACCCGCCGGGCCTGACTCCAGCGTCGACTTCGTATCGCGCTTTTTTGGTCCTCAATCGGGTGTCGATGAAGACCCGGTTACCGGCTCCGCGCACACAACCCTGATCCCGTACTGGGCCGAAAAGCTAGGGCGCGACACGATGACTGCCCGTCAGATTTCGCCCCGTGGTGGTTACCTACGCTGTGAGCTTGATGGCGATCGAGTATACATCAGTGGCGAAGTGCAGTTATACATGACAGCTGAAATTAGACAATTGTAGAGACGCGACCCTTTGCGTCTCAGTACGCGTCAGCAATACCGTCCAGTAGGCAGTACCATCCGACAGGCGAGACGCGAAGAAACGTGTGCATGTACAAAATTTTAATTTTTACTTGTTCTAAATAAGTTTACTTTTGCTTCCGTAACGAGTTAGTACAATGAACACGGAAGTCGTATCAATTGACGAGTACACCCTGACCACCTCGGTCCGGCAGGCTGTTAAGGCTAACCCATTTATAGGCACAGATTGCATTTTAAAATCGTGCTGTAAGAAGTACAAGAAAGGTAAACGCTGCAAAAAGTGCCCGGACTGAGTGGACCTTACCTGTTGCGTCTCACCACATATTGCGTAGTTTCATTCTGTGACCATTCAGTACGAAACCACCATCACGCTACCACCAGAGCCTCAGTTTACTGAACTGATTGCCCTGCTTGCCGCCGTATTCACCAATCAGACGCCCGATGCCATTCGGGATGATCTACTGGCTACGGCAAACTGTCCCGTCTTGCTTGTTCAGGTTGCCCGCTCAGCGGAACGCATTATTGGCTGCAAACTCGGTTACGAGCGTGAACCTGGCCTGTTCTACAGCTGGTTAGGCTGCGTTGATGCTCAATTTCGGGGGCAGGGGATCGCGGCTGAACTGATGCGCCAACAGCATGACTGGTGCCGGGCACAACGGTACAAAGTCATTCAAACCAAAACGTATAATCAGTGGCGAAGTATGCTACTGTTGAATATACGGTCGGGCTTCGATATTATCGGTACCGAGCCGGGGCGATACGGGTTAAAAATCGTTTTGGAAAAGCCGCTATAAACTGCCTCACAACCTGCTGAACTGATTGCCGGTGTGCGTTGTCATACAGGTACAATGCATCTCTACATTCACATTCCGTTCTGTAAGCAAGCCTGCCATTACTGCGATTTTCATTTCAGTACCAACCTGAGTCGCAAAGCCGAACTGGTCGATGCGATCTGTACGGAGATTGATCAACAGCGCGCTTACCTGCCCGATCAGCCGCTTGAAACCATTTATTTTGGCGGAGGAACCCCCTCGTTACTTACGGAAGGCGAACTGGATTGTTTGCTCACGACTATTCACAAGCAATATACCGTTGCATCCGGTGCCGAAATCACGCTTGAAGCGAATCCCGACGATCTGTCTGATGCAGCAAAACTAACAATGCTGCGTCGGTACGTCAATCGGCTGAGTATCGGTATTCAGACATTCCATGAAACGAGTCTGCGCTGGATGAACCGGGCGCATAATGCCCACGAAGCACTGGCCAGCGTCGACCGGGCACGGCAGGCAGGTTTCTCAAACCTGAGCGTCGATCTGATCTACGGCATTCCGAATCGGACTGATGATGCCTGGGAAACGGATCTGACTACCATGCTGGCCCTGCATGTACCGCATCTGTCGGCCTACGCGTTGACGATTGAGCCCGACACAGCTTTTGGGCGGTGGGAGCGAAGCGGTAAACTGACGCCTGCCGATGAACAACTAGCCGCTACGCAGTTTGAACAACTGACAACGGCGCTGATCGATGCGGATTATGAGCATTACGAAATTTCGAACTTCGCTAAACCCGGTCAGTATGCGCGACACAACACGGCCTACTGGCAACGTCGGCCGTATCTGGGCGTTGGGCCGAGTGCGCATTCGTACAATGGGGTGAGTCGGCAGTACAATATCGCCAATAACGCACGTTATATCGCCGATATTCGACAGGGCGTGTTACCGGCCACCGTTGAGGAACTGACTGTCGCCGATCAGGTAAACGAGTATCTGCTAACGGGCCTGCGCACACAATGGGGCTGTTCTGTCGCCGAACTCGACACTCTGCTCGGTAACGACTTTATCCGGCAGCAGCAGCGCGAACTAACAGAACTGTACCAAACCGGCTGGCTCCTGCGCGATGGTGACCGGCTGCGACTGACCACCGCTGGTAAACTCTTTGCCGACCGGGTAGCAGCCACACTGTTTGTCGAGGAGTGAGTTGGTAGCCGTGCCGTTCGGGAGAAAATTTGGCTGGTCGCTGACGAGTCTAGCCGAAAAATGCCCATTTTCGCAGTTCCGCCACTAGTGTATGAGTCCTCGTATTCCAGACGATAGTCCCCTAAAACCGGTTCAGAAACCCCGCCCGAAAGCGGGACAATCCGGAGAGAGCCGCTCCGGAGAGAGCCGCTCCGGAGAGAGCGGCTCTGGATCGGGTAAGCGAGCGTCGTCGGGACGGTGGCAGCAGGTACGTCAGCTTATGCGCCAACGACCGGTGCTAGCACAACTGTACTGGCTAGTAGTACGGGTGGTGCTGTTTCTGTTCATCACGTCGTTCGGTGCTGTAGTCGTTCTCAAATATGTACCAATCTGGGTAACGCCCCTGGTCGTCTCGCGCTGGATCGACACGTTCGGTACCGACGAGAGTAGCCACGTCTACAAGAAGTGGCGCTCGTACGACGACATCAGCAAAGAAGCGGCCCTGGCCGTGGTAGCCTCGGAAGATCAGGCGTTTCCAACACACTGGGGCTTCGATTTCGACGAAATTCAGGATGCTATCCGGGAGAATCAACACCGTAAACGCCCCCGTGGCGCCAGTACGATCACGCAGCAGGTCGCCAAAAACGTGTTTCTCTGGAGTGGTCGCAGCTACGTCCGGAAGGGGCTGGAGGTTTATTTTACCGTCTTGATCGAATTGATTTGGGGCAAACGGCGTATTCTGGAAGTGTACCTGAACGTAGCTGAAACCGGCCCGATGACGTTTGGTGTCGAAGCGGCATCTCAACGATTTTACCACCATTCGGCGGCTGAGCTGTCGCGGAATGAGGCTGCCCGGATCGCTGCCGTACTGCCTAATCCTATTCTGCTTTCCATTCGTAACCCATCCAGCTACGTACAGCGTCGGACCCGGCAGATTGCCCGGCAGATGCGTGCCCTGGGCGGGCAAAAGTATATACGCAACCTGTAAATGGGTTTACGGTATTCTGTTTACGGTTTTCGGCGGCCATCGCGTGGCGGCCATCGTAGTGCGGTTCGTCGCTCACTGGGGCGAATGGTAGCGATCGCTCTCTGTAAACCGTAAGCTGTGTACCGTAAACCGTAAATCGTAAACCGACAATGAATCGTCGTCATTTTATACAACAGAGTTCGCTGGCAACCGCTGGCGTATTGGCCCGGCCGACGTTTAGCCTTGCAGCTAGTGGCGCTGACTTTCCCGTCGTGCGGGTGGCTGAGAAAGACCGTAACTTCACGAGTCCGGCCGTGGAGAAGGCGATTC
>JAKONH010000567.1 GCA_022702045.1 Spirosomataceae bacterium | reverse complement strand
GAAAGGGCGCGTTACACTACTGACAACGAGCCTGTATAGCCCGGGGGGCGTCGCCAAAAAGGGTTGTTCGTTCAAAAGCTGGCTGCGTTGGGGGTGGCCTTTTTTCACAAAACCACTCCTATACCCTATCAAAGCTAACCCTTACCTTTGTAGTTAACTACCACTTAAGCCAAGACATTGGCGGTATGAACAAGGAGAGACCGATTAGTTACCAGCAAGTACTGGCCGCTGACAGGGAACGTCTGCGCCAAATCGAAGAACGGCGGCTGCGGTTGGCTAAATTGCAATCAAACGCTGAATCAAAGATCCGGGCCATGTTAAATGAGATTCAGCGGCTGAAAGAGTAAACACCATTGGCAACACAAACGCCCACAATCAACGAGGGTGTTTTCTGGGGTTAAAGAAAACCCCATCAGCAGGGTCTCTCAACGTTTCCACATTATATCTACCATTCTGGACGTTGTCGTCGGCGAAGGTCACAACAGAAAGTCCCAGCCATAGACCGGGGTTCTCACTTTATACTACCTAGTTCCATACCGCTGCCCAGGAAAGAAACGATCACTCTGTCAAGGGATAATCTAGGCAATCATTCAACACATGATCTACTTAACTAACCGATGGTCATTTGGTTTGTAGGACTCAGGCAGAAATGCCCCCACTCAACCGGCAGGGTCGTTTGCTTTCATGCGATGTTAAAGACAGTTACAGAGCGACGATAAGCACCAGCCAATTGTATCGGCTGGGCGCACAACTCGCCTAGTACGCTATCAATGCGTTTAGTAAGCGTTAGCCAGATCAGTTATGGTCGGTAAACAGGTCCTCATAAAGCCGTTGCCAGGATAAGCCGCCTTCCTCTACCAGCGCGGAAACACGAAGCAGTTGGCCTGTCAATAACAGCCAGGTGAGTACAACGGAGATAACCAAGTGGAGTATGGCGGCGGCAAGATAGCGAATTTGCGTCCACCGGTTAGCAGCCCGTAGGGCGCTACGAATATAGGCTAGCGCCACCACCAGTTGGAGCAACGCTGCTAGAGCGACAAAAAAGAACGGGGTGGTAAGCAATTGCTATCGGTCTAGGAGTGACTTGACCGACAGCCTAAAAGAACAGAAGGCGGGGAAGGGACTCAGCGATTACTGATTACCTTAAAGATATACTAAAAAGAAAGCCCCCACTTCAGAAGCAAAGGCTTTTGTTGTATCAGTTCAATGCAGCAAAAAAATCATTAGCGTTCAGTAGTAAGACTGATGAGTGGCAATTGGTCACCGCGAGCTTAGCAGCACAACTGTAGTCTACTAGTTTGGTTCCATTTTTGCCCCGGCATCTACAGGCATTTACCCCTTTACTGACTTGTGCACAGGTAGCACTGGGTCGGTTGGTAAGGGGCATACCCATGGGGGTTATCTCTCTCCGTACGGCTTGGAACGTGACTAAATTATTTACTTAATTGGGGCACATAGTGCGCCTACTTTTATCTACCTCCCTTGGTAATGGAATACTGTATTGTTTATCTCAGCTCATCGAGCGGGCTGTTGACCGATGACACCTTAGCCCACATTCTTAAGCATAGTCAGGCAAAGAACCGGGCCCAGGGAATCACCGGCATCTTACTTTATCTTAATGGTTCTATCATCCAAGTTCTGGAAGGGGAGGAAGAGCGGGTGAAAGCGTTGTACAATGTGATCAACCGCGACCCCCAGCACAATCAGGTTATTAAGCTCTACAGCGGGTCTATCGAGTACCGATCCTTTGCGGACTGGTCGATGGGCTACAAAACGCTGTCAACTACTGAGTTCAACCATCTACGGGATACCCTCCCCTTTATCAACAGGCCCACCTCGAATGATATTCCCAAATCCAATATGATTCTTTCCTTAGTGAGGATATTCTATGCCAACAACCACCGCAACTAGAAAGCCATATTATAAAGCGAGCCCGATTCGTATGAACCGGACTCGCTTTATAAGTGGCGAAAAAATTAGGGTAACCGTCGATAGGCTGCATCCGAACTACCGCTTGCCGGTAGCAACTCATAACCGGGGATACTAATGTTCCCGAAAGGAGACTCTAACCCATCCAGGCCCGTCTGAGGGCCAGCAAAGGCCTCCGTACGCCCTCGGTCTAAAGCGTTTGACAAGCTCACATCAGTGCGCTGTAAAATATTTCTACCTCGAATGATGAACGTATCACGCCCTAGGGAGCGAGAATCGGCATTGGTAATATTCTGAGCAACGACCAACCCATATCCCGAGATTCTGCGGGCTTCCAGGGGGGTACCAGGCCCACTCCAAATACCTATATAGGACTTGCCATAATATACATCCGTGACGCCCTGAAAGCGGTCTTTTACCCGGTAGGCAGCGGAGCCATCGTTGGCCGTTACCTGTTCAAATTCAGAACCCAGGTCATTGACGCTAAAGCCGGGCACAAACCAGCCATTCCCATCTGGCCCCGGCTCGAAACAGCCACTTTTACCATTTGCCACAGCAGCGGGGTTGAAATCAACTCGGGCGATGAACTGACCACCACGGACAATGAAGCGTGAGCCAAATGAGGGGTCGGGTAATATTTGTCCCACAAACTGCCGATCTCCATCACCGGCAAT
>JAKONH010000557.1 GCA_022702045.1 Spirosomataceae bacterium | reverse complement strand
AATCTTCGTTCCCAGGCGGGTCATGCGCAGGTTCAGGTCAAGCTCCCCGTCGCTGCGTTTGCCGCTGGTTTTCTCTTTCAGTTCGTCGAACGCATCGATTCGATACTGCGCCTTCGTACCACGGGCTTTAGGTTGCCGACGCATCCATTCCAGTTCACGCCGGAACGTGTTTCGGTCCTTTGCCAGCTCGGAAGCCGCTGCTTGTTCGCGCTCGTCTTTCTTCTCCAGAAAATAGGCGTAGTTGCCTTTGTAAGTGTACAACTGCCCACCATCGAGTTCGGCGATCTGATTACACACCCGGTCCAGAAAGTACCGGTCGTGCGATACCATCAGCAGTGTACCATTATTAGTGTTCAGGAAGTTTTCGAGATATTCGATCGCTTCCAGGTCGAGGTGGTTGGTCGGCTCGTCAAGGATTAGCAAATCAGGATTCTGGATTAGGACCCGGGCCAGTGCTACCCGTTTCCGCTGTCCGCCAGACAAAGAGCTGACACGCTGATCGAAATCCTGGATGCCCAGTTCGCCCAACATCTGCCGGATCTGCGCTTCATAGTCCCAGGCTTCCAGCTTTTCCATGTCGCTCATCGCCCGTTCGAGGGTTGTAGGATCGCCCGATGCCAGCGCTTGTTCGTAGGCCCGTACTGCGTCGAGTTGCGCGCTTTCGCCAGCCAACACAACTTCCATGACTGTCATGGCATCGTTCAGATCAGGCTGCTGATCGAGGTAACCCACTGTAATGTTTTTGCGATGGCTCACCACGCCCGCGTCGGGCGGTGCGGCCCCAGCTAGGATCGTTAGTAACGTTGTTTTGCCAGACCCATTCGCCCCAACGATCGCCACCTTGTCGCCCCGATTGATACCGAATGTTAGGTTACGGAAAAGCGTCCGGTCGCCGTATGTTTTAGAAAGATTCTCGGCCGATAAGTAATTCATATACTGAAGCCAGATTGTCTGTATCAGCGTAATCTGGATAGGTTCGTCAATTTTAACAAAGGTACAATAAAGGAAATCGTTCCTACTTTTGCCTTTACAAGGAAACGTCATTGACTTATGTATTATCGATTCCTCCTGATTAATTGTCTTACGCTCCTGCTAACGTATACGTCAGGCCAGACGCAGACAACATCTGGCTTTACATCCTACACGCAGACTATTCCGGGCAGTAACCAGACCTACGCCATGGTCGCCGTGCCGGGCGGCAAGGGTTTAATGGGCAGCAGGCCCGATCAGAAAGGGCATCAGCCCGACGAAAGCCCCATGCATGGCGTGACGATTGAACCATTCTGGATGGGCAAATACGAAGTGACCTGGGATTTGTACGACCTGTTTGCTTTCACCAACATGGAAAAGGAAATGGCGGCCAAATACCCAGCCGCCGACGCCAATCTGGCCAAAACTGACGCGACGGTTCGCCCTAGTCCGCCTTACGTCGATATGTCGTTTGGAATGGGCCGGGCGGGCTATCCGGCCATCAACATGACGCAGTATGCAGCCATCAAATTCTGCGCGTGGCTCTACGCAAAGACGGGCATATTCTATCGGCTACCAACGGAAGCAGAATGGGAATATGCCTGCCGCGGCAACGACAAAAACGCGACGCTCGCTTACTCATTTGGGAACGATGTCAGTAAACTGGGCGAATACGCCGTATTCAAAGGCAACAGCAATGGCTCGTACAAGAAAGTCGGCACGAAAAAACCGAACTCATTTGGTCTGTACGACATGCACGGTAATGTGATGGAGTGGACGCAGGACCAGTACATCGAGGACTACTATAAGCAAAAGGCTGCCGGTAAGGTCAGCGAGCCATATGCACCGACCACGACACTCTACCCAAACTCCGTACGGGGTGGGTCGTGGGACGATGACCCGGCTATATTGCGGTCAGCGGCACGCACACAATCGGCTCCAGCCTGGAAAATCATTGATCCCCAGAGTCCAAAATCCGACTGGTGGATGACGTCTGCATCGTTCTGTGGTTTCCGCATCGTTCGGCCAGCCAAAACCCCGGCCGAAGCCGACATCCGCGCTTACTACGACATTAAACCGATCAAAGACTACTGATAAAATGAGTGATTGAGTAATTGAATGAAATGCGCCAGCCTATCCAATCACTCAGTCACTCAAGTATTCTATCACTCAATCATTCACTCACTCAATCCTTGACTACCTTTCTTCTATTGGGAGCCAATCTTGGGGACCGCGCGGTTACGCTGGCGCAGGCGGTAGTGCGAATTGAGCAGCGAGTCGGGCGGGTAGTCAGTCAATCGAACTTGTATGAGACCGCAGCGTGGGGTGTAACCGATCAACCCGCTTTCCTGAATCAGGTGTTGGCCGTCGAAACAACGTTGGAACCGGAAGCGGTACTAACCCAAACCCAAGCAATCGAGTACGAACTGGGCCGGGTACGCCACGAACACTGGGGGGCTCGCACGATAGACGTTGACCTGCTATATTATGATCAACTCATCTGGCAATCGCCTACGTTGACGCTACCCCACCCTTTTCTGCACCAACGCCGATTTGCTCTCGTACCGCTGGCCGACATTGCGCCTGATTTCATTCATCCAATACACCAAAAAACAACGCTCGACTTATTG
>JAKONH010000541.1 GCA_022702045.1 Spirosomataceae bacterium | reverse complement strand
CGAAATCCCAGCTTACTTTGTCGATGGTGCCGCTACTACTGCCAATGGCGAAACTGACCTGTCGTTGCTGAATGGTTGCGTCGATGGTGCCGGATGGCTTTTCGCAGTTGCGCTTCGATTTGCGGCCGGGCAGGTCCCAGGGCTCGCAGGCCCACAGCAGGGTGCCGAGCAGTAGGAACGTTAGCCCAGCGTAAAGAGAAGAATAAAATCGGTTCATACAGGATCCAGTACATACTGGCGATTGAGGTGAGCGGGATAGTAATTAGAAGCCACGACGCAGCGTTAAGCCCCACGACTCGGCAGCGGGATGAACCTGCCAGGCGGTCGGTTTGGCTTTCGGCTTTCTGACCAGTAAATACACTTCAGCCAATGTAGCGACGGCTGCTACACCTATACAGGCTTTGAATAAGCCATTCTTACTTTTGGCTTTTTCGGCTGCGTCGTAGGCGTCTTGGTATTGTCGATTTACATCGTCAGGGCCGATACTGCCGCTGTTGGTTGGGTCAGCGGTCTGGCCAAGTTGAGTTACTGTGTTTCGCTTGTTCTGAAAATCGCTATGAAGAAAAGCAGCGTAAGCGGCTGCGCCAATGGCTACAGCCCCCGTCGCGACTTTCAAGCCAATGCGTTTCGACGGAGGAGGGTTAAGGATTCGGTTGATATTGTCCAACTGAAGTTGAATTGTGCCTTGCCGGGTAGTGGTGTAGCTCAGGGCTTGCTGATACTGACTGCGTGCTTCGGCATACCGTTTTTGATTGAACAGCGTGTTGCCTTGTCGCTCGTGATAATCGGCCAGTTGCGCTTTCGTGACGGCGTCGCTGGCGTTGAACGTGAGCAATTGCTTGTACAGGTTGACCGCGTCGGTACCTTTTCCCTGCTGAAGCGCGTCGTCGGCCTGTTGGCGTAACGACAGCCCCCGCGTGCAGTTGTCGATTTGCTCTTTGGCGTACGGGTCATTCTCAAAATTGGGGACCAACAGGCAATTCTGGTATTGCCGCCGGGCTTCCAAATACTTACCCTCCCGGTACAGGTCATCCCCCCTTTTTTTGTAACGATCGTATTCGTCGTCGGCACGGGTAGTGGTAACGGGATAAGAATCCTTCGCCCAGGTCGCCCGTAAGGTAGGCGCTGCCAGCAGCAGTAACAGAAGAAGTACTGGTTTCTTCATAAGATGGGTTTATAAATTAGCAATACACTGTTTGATTCGGGTCCGTACGTCGGGCGTGTCTTTCAGGCTTTGTGCCACTTTGTACCAGTCCATGGCCCCTTCAAATTCTTCGTTATCAACAAATTTGGCTGCTCTCGCCATGTACGTCGCGTAAGCCGCTTCTGCCTTGGCGGTGCTTAGGTCATGCTGACGGGCCAGGGCACCTGCTTCCGAAAAGTTACCGATGGCTCTGGCTTTGTGGTTACCACTCGAAATGGCTTTCAGACCGTTGTCGATTAGCTGATCGTAGCTTTCCTGAAACGTCGACAAATCCTTTTTCTTCTCGGCAACGGGCTCGACAACGGTAACAGGCGCTGCTGTGGCAGGTGACTCAGCGACAGCAACCTGCGGAGATATGGGCTGCCCTTGCGTACCGGACTCAACTGGCTTGCCACTCGCTTTGAGTGCTTTCTCGCGCAATAGCCACGCATCCTGCCGGTTGGGTAGCAGTTGGAGCGCGCTGGTTGTCAGCACGATGGTTTGGGTGAAATCACGCTGCGCAAATGCCTTGCGGGCCTTTACCAAGGCAACATCAACCCGCTTGTTGAGGATGTCCGCTGAGCGGTTAACATCGGCTGACGGCGATGAAATGTCGGGCGCATCAATGGTCGGTTTATTCGTACCCGTAGAGCTTAGGCCTATACCGCCAGCCCTTACTGGATTGACAGTTGAACTATCTTGCCTGACAGTAATGTCCGACGTCAGCTGACGGAACGACGTGTAATAAAACAGCGCTCCGCCGACGCCCAGCGCCACGGGGGCGATAAGCTGCCACGGTAGTCGGCGTGGCGCGGTTGTGCCTGCTCTGCTGGTGCGGGGCGGAATGGGTGCCGATGGCGTTGCTGCCAGAACTGGGTCGGTCCGCTCGGGTGATACCAGTGTTGGATTCGGTATCGGAACCGTGTATACGTCGGTTTGCGGGTCGGCCTGGTACACGTCGGTCTGTTCGGCAACGGCTGTTGGTGTGGGAGCCGCAGGACGGCTGAGCTGACTGGTACAAAAAGCAAAGCCTTCGACGGCCTCCGATAACTGATCGCGCTGAATAAGGATCTGCTCGTAGGTTTGTAGCGCACCGGCATAATCTCGTTGCTCGACCTGTTGCCGGGCGGTTGCCAGCAGAGCCGGTATGTTGTCGAGCAAATTCAGTAATTCATCTTCTTTCCGAACCCGGTCGTGAATGTCGCGAACCAGACAGCGCCGAATCATGGTCTGATAGGGTTCGTCGACGTGGTCGAGTTGCTTGGGCAGATGGGCGGTTATGATTTTTCGCTCAACCGTTCGGCGAACGGCCTGTTCGCTAGTGTCCTGCTGATCGGCCAAGAATGGCTTTTCGCCGGTTAAAATCTCGTATAGAATGACACCGAAGGCCCACAGGTCCAGGTTAAAACTGACCCGGCTCCCTTCGATTTGCTCCGGTGCTTTGTAAGAAGGCGTACCACGGCCATCACTCAGGTCGAAATCAGAACTGTCCAGTTCATCGTTGCTGACGAGTTTACTCAGCCCGAAGTCGGCAATCTTGGGAATAAGTCGGCCTGCATTGTCGCGCGAGATCAGAACGTTGGCCGGCTTGAAATCACGGTGGACGATGCGGTGCCGGTGTAGGTGCTGGAGACCGAGCAGAATACCCCGCGTTAGATCGTTGATCTGCGGGGTCGTCAATTGATGCAGGCGCAGCAGGTCGGCCAGGTTACCATCCGGGTAATACTTCATGATGGCGAAATCGCTGATGCCGGTATCGGTCTCGAGTCGATAACAGGCGTCGTACCGGGCGATGTTTGCCTGCCGGGGTATGCGCTGCGCCAGCTCGACTTCGGCTTTCAGCGACTTTGTATCGTTGCCCTTAAACTCACTGATCTTGATGGCCACCCATTCAGTTTCCAACTGATCTTCCACCTTGACGACGCGCCCGTATGAGCCGCTGCCCAGCAACATAGACGGGTCGCCGGGGCGGATGGGGTACCGCTGCCTGAACGTCTGGAATGAGGTAAATAGTTGGCTCATGGATGCTGGGTCATGGGTGTGATACGACTAACTGGTCGGAGAAGTGACCAAAAAAAACGGGTGCCTGCCGACCTTTTGTCAGCGACCGGACGCGGGGCGAAACGTAGCGGTGTAGCTCATGGATGGTGACCAAATGGTCGCGATTCTGGTCGGCCCGTCCGGCAAGTCCATCCAGCAGGTAGTGG
This sequence comes from Spirosomataceae bacterium, assembly GCA_022702045.1. GTDB lineage: Bacteria > Bacteroidota > Bacteroidia > Cytophagales > Spirosomataceae > Spirosoma. The sequence continues at coordinate 2,443 of JAKONH010000541.1, read as the reverse complement.
GTAAATGCGCCCCCCTCCAAGCGTCCGGCTTCGACCGCCGACTCCGTCGACCGGCTCGCCAGCAGCATCGCCACGTTGCCCGAGTGGGGTAAGTCGTTGATAACGGCCCGCGTAGGGCTGACAGCGGTCTGCCGGGTCATACTCCCCGACAGGCAAGCATCAGCAATACACAGCTTTGTATTGGCTCCCGATCGAAAAAAGGCTTGTTTGATTGCGCTATGTGGGAGATAGCTCTGGATTAGGCCGGGGCTTCCGTCGTAGGGTACGAAACTGTCGGGCAGGCCGTGACCGGAAAAGTAAAAGATAACCCGGTCGGCCGAAGTGGCCCGCTGAAAAAGTGTGAGTGCCTGCCGGATGGCTGCTTGGGTGGCCTGCCGGTTTGTTAGCAGCCGTAGCTGACTGGTGGCTACCTGACCGCCTATTTTGCTTTGCAGAAAGGCCGCAAACCGGCGGGCATCTCGATCGGCAAACCGTAAGTCGCCGGTGCGGTTTGATAGCCGTTTGTAGTCGGCGATGCCCACAACAACAGCGTACGTCTTTCCCGCTGGTGGAGACGAGGGGCTGTTGAATAGCCAAAGGCCAAATAACAAGGAATAAATCATTGGGCGAAAAGGGCTTTGCGCGACGGCTCAGCCGTCAGAATCTGGCGAACGGAAATCAGATAGCCCGAGTAATTATCCCGTGCTTTACCGGTGCAGGCCGCCAATAGTGTCTGAAGTTTCGTCTGATCCGAGAAGCCCGCGCCCAGCGTTGTTGTCAGCATGTCGTCATCAATGCATTCGCTGACCCCGTCCGTACAAAGAAAGAAGTAATCGCCGGAACGAACGTCGGTCAACGTTACCGCGTCGGGCATGGGTATTGAGGTACTGTCCCGGTCAGCCTCGGCCACGACGGCTCGGCTCAACCGGTTGCGCCAGGGATGGGTCTGGGCCTGTTCGGCCGTTATGATGCCATCCGCTACCATATCCAGAACCTGCCGGTGGTCCTGCGTACGAAAGAGAACCGCACCGTCACGAATCTGATACACCCGACTGTCGCCGAGGTGCGCAATCGTGACCCCTGTATCGTGCAACTGAAGCAGCGCCAGGGTAGACCCCATCCGGCCAACCAGTGGATTCGCCGTCAGGTACGCGCGAAATGCTTGCCCGGCCTGACCCAGCGCCGTACGTAGATGAACGGAATCGAAGGGGGGAAAGTCCATGGCCCGCGCATAGTCGACAATGCTTTCGCAGAGCAACTGACTGGCGATTTCCCCCTTGTCGGCTCCGCCCATACCATCGCACACCAGAAACAGACTAGACTCTTCCGTTGCCCCGTCTACCAGCGGGTACAGGGCATCCTGGTTGATCGTGCGCTGGCCAATGTAGGAGAAGCCAATGGGCTGATTGAGTTGAATGGTCATGGCCTATTGCGTACGGTCGGGGTTGTAATCCAGTTCCACGCGGTAGGTGGCGAGCATTGCCGGATTGATGGTATAGGGAACGAGCAGGAACGCATCAAGGCCACCCAGCGTGATGGTATCGTCGCCGGTCACGTCGATTTGCTCCGATGGGCGTAACGCACTGCCATTTACCTGCGTACCGTTGAGACTGGGCATCCTGGTTTGCGTGTTCGGGTCGGCTGCGCCATCCTGTAACTGGTAGCGTAGCTGGCCCGACCAGGTATCAAACGTGATGGTCAGCGTGCAATGCCGGCGGCTGATGTAGCAACGGCCGTCGTGCAGGTACCGCTCGACCCGTACCTGCGCCGTGTCGCCTGTTCCAACCACATTGGCACCGAACCGTAGCGGGTACGCCAGAGCCGGCGTGGCCGGATGTCGTAGTTCCCCAAATCCGGGTAGCCCCTGCACAATGGCGGTGTCGTACTGAAACGCCGTCGATAATTGGTTCGTCGCCCCGCAACCCGTATGTGAGCATACGATGGATCCGCGCTGAACGTCGGCCGGGCGGACCATAATCCGCCGGCCACACTGTTGACAAGGAATAAGTGAGGTTTTAACCGTACTCATGCCCGGTGATTGTCCATATCGACGACGTTGCCGTCGTTGATGTATGTATCATCAGCAGTGTCGTCAGACGCATCGAATTCATCATCGTCGGACTCCTGGCTGTCGTCCGTATTGTCGGACTCGCTGGGTACGTCGCTGGTCGACATGGCCGGACTGGCCATCGTATCGGATTCCAGGATCGAATCGACAATTTCCTTAGACATACTTTCCTCCAGGCCCTGGTTAAATTGATCGACGCTCAGGACAATCGAGTGGTCGAGCCGTTCTATGGCCATCAACTGATCGGTGAAGGCATCGTACCGGAAAATGGTGTCCAGACCATCGTCACCTTGCGCGTCCACAACGCGATATACGTTGCCGTCACTGCCTTCCAGCACGACCGTGTCGATGACACCGTCGTGGTCGAAATCGAGCCCCATCACGCGTTGCCCATTC
>JAKONH010000539.1 GCA_022702045.1 Spirosomataceae bacterium | reverse complement strand
CGGCATTCTGGAAGGGCGACATGGTGTTGTAGACGTCGGGCGCCTGCCAGTAGGTGCGCTGTTCGTTCTGGAAGCCAAACGGTGTCAGCGTTCGGTTATAGGCACCACTCCGGGCGATACCGGCTTTGAACAGGCGGCTATGGGTCAGCAGGTTGGCGGTCATGAAGGCGCCGTAGGAGTGTCCACCGACGCCAACCCGGCTCGAGTCGACTACGCCCAGCCGGACACCCTCATCGATTGCGGCTTTGGCGCTCGACACCAGTTGTTGCACATAGGTATCGTTGGGTTCTTTGTCGCCTTCACCCACGATAGGAATACTAGCGTTGTCGAGAATGGCGTAGCCCATCGTTACAAAGGCTGCGGCACCCCAGTAGCTGATGCGGTTGAACTGATAGGGCGAACCCGATACCTGACTGGCGGCATCTTTGCTCTTGAACTCGGCGGGGTAGGCCCACAGGAACGTAGGTAGCGGCCCCTGTTCTTTCTTGTAACCGGCTGGCAGATAAAGCGTTGCGGTCAGGTCGACACCATCAGCGCGCTTGTAGCGAAGCTGCTGTTTCTGAATGCCTTTGAGCTGCGGATAGGGATGGGGGAAGAACGTCACCTGCATTGGGGCAGCCGCTTTCTTGCCTTTCGTCAGCAGGTTGGTCACGTAGTAGTTCGGGCTTTCGTCGGGCGTTTCGCGGGTGACGAGTACTGACCGTTTGGCCGCGTCCAGCACCGCAACGGGCCGCTCGAAGAAGGGGGCCTGCGACCGCCACAGTTCTGTCGTTTTCTTTGTTTTCAGGTTTAGCAGGCTGACGAATGGCCGGTCACCGTCGGGCGACGATCCCTGTCCGTTCAGCATCAGTATTTCGTTGTTTGGCAGCAGGTTCAGCACCTCGTAGCCGTACTGATTGTGCCGCGTGTCGGGCTGGCCGGGATTGCTATACCGATCTTCGTATGACCGGTCGAACAGGACGGCCGTTTGCCAGTTGGTCGGGTCGACGGTTTTGACCAGACTTTTGCGGCTCTGCCACCAGCGTTCGCTGGCCAGTGCCATCGTAGCGTTGCCCCAGTCGAAGCCGCCGAACCGGTACTGAGCTGCATAAATTTCTTTGGGCTGACCACTGAACGGTGCGTCGACCAGATACACTTTGTCGCGAATGTCGGCCTTTACTTTTGGGTCGCCTTTGTCCTGCGCTTCGGTATAATACACCGACGCGGGGGCGTCGGCCCGCCAGTTATAGTTGCGGGGACCGGTGGGCGCACCGTCGGCGCTGTACGGAACGCTTTCCTGCAACGGACCGTCGTTCAGCAGCTTCACCAGCGTGCCCCCCACGGCGAAGACTTCCGTACGAAGCGGAAACCGGCTGACGGGTACGAGGTATGAAAACGGTGTGTGCACGGTCTCGATCATCACATATTTACCGTCCGGCGACGGGTCTGCGGAGGCAATGATGCCCACAGGACCAATGTTTGTTGTCTGGCCGTCGAGACCGATCCGAACGACCTGCGCCGTCGTATAGTAGGCAAACTGTTTCTCGTCGGATGGGCTTTTGAGCAGATCCTGATACGTTGGCGCCTGTCCGCGCTTACCACCTACGTTTTCCTGCGTCGTGGGGCCAACCGGTACGCGGCTAACTTCCGGCGCTGCCCCCCGACCTGTCGGTACGATCCGGGCGATCAGGCCCTTGCTGTCCGACAGCCAATGGTAAGGCGTGCCGAGAGTAGCGTTCAGATAGGCCGTCCCTACACGCTGCGCCTTGCCCGTTGCGACGTCGGCCACGTAGAGTTCAATGTGCTCGTCGGTCGACTGGGCAAAGGCAATTTTGCTGTAATCGGGTGACCACTGTATATAGCTGATGAGCGGCTTGGCGGGCAGGCCCGTCAGTGCCTGTTCATCTTTTGCGCCCGATACTTTTTTCAGCTTCAATCCTGTGATGTACCGCGTCCGGCTGGGACCGTTGTTCGCGGGGTTGAGCCGCAGACCGGCCAGTTTGAGTTCGGGCTGGGCCAGTTCTGCAATGTCGGGTGAGCCGGCCTGTTCCAGAATCAGCATTACGTCGCCTTTGTCCGATACACTGATAGTCGGCGTTGGCGGCACGGTGACCAAATCGGCCAGCGCTTTAGGGGGCGTCTGGTAGGTAGGTGCATCCTGCGCCAGCAGGGCCGGGGCCGTCAGCAGCGCTGGGAACAGCCACACCCAGAGTTTAAGCGGTAAGGGTCTACGTTTCATTTGTTGAATCGGTGTTATTCAGGTGATTGCTGTATAAAAATACGGTTAATGATACCCGAGTCAGAAAAAATAACCGGTGAAAGCCCGATTTATATGGCTGAATGACGGTAGTATTGATGCGACGTTTTTTCGAATTAGCTGATCAGAAAGGCACGTTTTGATCATATATCCGTTGTAAACCCTATACGCCACCCGCCAATTTTCTGGCTCTTTCATAAAGAAAGAATAACCGGAATTCGGTTGGTATAAACCGTTAGTCTACTTGACAACCATTTCATTGTTTGCCGCCCTCGGCCTTTCGCAAACCTTGGCCGACGCCGTTGCCGAACAGGGTTACATACAACCGTATCCGATCCAGCAGCAGGCAATCCCGGCTATACTGACCGGTCGGGATATACTCGGTATCGCCAAAACCGGTTCCGGGAAAACCGCTAGTTTCGTGCTGCCGATCCTGCAACGATTTGCGGTCCGGAAGGTAGCCGGTCGGCGTCATCTGCGCGTACTGGTGCTGGTACCGACCCGCGAATTGGCCGTGCAGGTAGCCGAGGTCTTTCAAACCTTCGGCGAATACCTGAAAACGCCCTTGCAGACGGCGGCCGTGTTTGGGGGGGTATCGATCAATCCGCAGATGATCGCCCTGCGGAATGCTGAAATCGTTGTTGCCACGCCGGGTCGTCTGCTCGATCTGATTTCGCAGAACGCGGCCGATCTGTCGACCATCGATACGCTGGTGCTCGATGAAGCTGATAAAATGCTCGAACTGGGCTTTGCCGAGGAAATGAATCAGGTGCTGGCGCAGGTGCCTCTGCAACGGCAAACGCTGTTGTTCTCGGCTACACTGGGCGATGCTATACAGGATATTCGTGATAACCTGCTGCGTAGTCCCGTCCTGATCGACATTGCCGAGCCGGAACAATCGATCGACCAGATTCAGCAACTGGCGTATCGGGTCGACACCGAGCGGAAAGGACCGATGCTACGCTACCTGATCAAGCACAATGCTATGCAGCAGGTACTGGTCTTTGTCTCCTCGACCCGTACGGCCGACAATCTGGTAGTGAAACTGACGAAAAATGGCGTGCAGGCAGCCGCCATTCACGGCGACAAAAGTCAAGGTGCCCGTACCGACGCGCTAAGCCGGTTTAAGGCCGGAAAACTTACTGTCCTTGTCGCTACTGATCTGATCGCCAGAGGAATTGATATTCAGGGCTTGCCGCATGTGATCAACTTTGAACTACCCCGTTCGCCCAAAGATTACGTACACCGCATAGGCCGGACAGGACGTGCCGACGCACAGGGCGAAGCTATCTCGCTGATTACGCCCGACGACGAGCATCACTTCAAGATTATCCAGAAAAAGATGGGCAAGCGTGTGGAAATGCTCCCCTCGGCCGACATTAATTTGCAGGGCTACTGATTTTTATCCAATACATCCATGAAACGACTACTGCTAATCGCGGGCCTGCTAACGGCTTCGCTGACCACTATTCAGGCGCAGGAGACCGCCAAGTCCGCTCCGCACATTTACAATACACAGGCCGATGCGCAGCAGGATATCAAAAATGCCGTTGCCAAAGCGCGAAAGGAGGGTAAACACGTGCTGCTGCAACTGGGCGGAAACTGGTGTATCTGGTGCATTCGCTTCAACACCTTAACCACGACGGATTCTACGCTTAGTCAGTTGCTACGCCAGAATTACGAGGTCGTGCATGTTAACTACAGCCCCGAGAATAAGAATGAAGCAACGCTGGCGCAGTTAGGGTATCCGCAGCGTTTCGGCTTCCCGGTGTTTGTCATCCTCGATGAAAAAGGTAACCGGATTCATACGCAGAACTCAGCGTACCTGGAAGAGGGAAAAGGGCATAGCCCGAAGTTAGTCGCCGAATTTCTGAAACACTGGTCGCCGATGGCTACCAATCCGAAAACCTACGCCGGTCAGCGCTGATAGTCGCGGCTGGGAAACTGACTTAACAGCGTCGGTGGTAAACTATTTGGGAGCAGGCCGGTTCGGTTTTATGATATTTCTATCTCAACAAGGTACGTTATGAACCGTCTCCTGCTTCTTCTAAGTGTGTTGCTGACCAGTACTGCCTACGCCCAACCGAAAACTGCTCCCCCGGCGCTTGTCAAACTAATTGAGGGAATGACGAGTAAAACGTTTACGCCCGATACGACCGTGACCGGTTTGTCGGACGACGTTATTGCTGTCGTCACGAAGGAACCGATTGCTAACTGGAGTTTGCCCCAGTCGCCCAGCCCGCAGTTGTCGTATCAGAACCTGATTGTTGGGAAACAATCGTACCGGTTGGTTGTCGTGAAAAGCCCGCAGGCTTCCTTACCCGTAGCGACCTTATTGCACTACACCACCGCCGAAGCGAAACCCGACATCATGGCGCGGGGAACGCTTCAGCCGAATAAAGAGTAGCCCAGACCGGTCTGGGCTACTCGATTACATGGCTTCCCAAATTACCCGGTTGACTTTGCCGTTTACACCGATGGTCTGAAAGAATTCCAGCCAGTGTAGTTGCTGCGGCCCCAGATGGTCGGTTGGGGACTTGACTTCAACAAACGAATACTGTCTGTCGTCGGTCCAGATCAGTAGGTCGGGAAAGCCGCGTGTATGCTCCCGAACGTTTCGGGCCATTTCGAGCAGGATCAGCCGGAGCTGCTCGATGTCCAGCACGTCGATGAACCGCAGCACCAGCTTCATCAACTCGTCCGACCAGTCGACCAGTACGTTGGTGATCCCGTATTTGGCGTTGAACATTCGGCCGGTATGACGTCGCCAGTCGTCTTTCGTCGCTAGTTCGGCCAACCGTTTCTTCAGCAGGTCTTCGCGTTTGCGGTAAAAGTCGGGTAGATAGAAATCCGATGGGGCACGTTGCAGCGGGTGGTGGATCGCCGATACGTTGGCGTCGTAGATAATATCCCAAAAGACAAGGCCGAACAGGCCCCGCCACGGGTAGTTCTCGGTGAAAGCCGGATCGTAGCCCTGTTCGAAGTAATAGTT
>JAKONH010000525.1 GCA_022702045.1 Spirosomataceae bacterium | reverse complement strand
TCCGGCTGTTGCGCGCCCGGTTTGCCCATATGTCGATGGAAGTGCAGCCACTCGACCAGCCCGCCTATACGGAACTGATCGCCGAAGGGCTGCACACGGTGCTGGTGTATCAGGAAACCTACAACCGCGACAGTTACCAGCTCCACCATCCGAAGGGCAAGAAAGCCAGCTATCGCTACCGCATCGAAACGCCCGACCGGCTGGGGCAGGCGGGCATCTACAAAATCGGCTTGGGTGCGCTGTTGGGTCTCTCCGACTGGCGTACCGACAGTTTTTTCACCGCGCTCCACCTTGACTACCTCGACCGAACCTACTGGAAAACGCGCTACAGCCTGTCGTTTCCCCGGCTGCGCCCCATCGACGTTCTGGAAGCGTCGGGGGTTCAATCGCGCGACTTCGGCCAGTGCATGACCGACCGCGAACTGGTGCAGCTGATCTGCGCGTACCGGCTGTTCAAGCCCGACGTCGAACTGTCGCTGTCGACCCGCGAGAGCCCCCGTTTCCGCGATCACGTCATCCGGCTGGGCATCACGAGCCTGAGCGCCGGTTCGAAAACCAATCCGGGCGGGTATGTCGTCGAGCCGCAATCGCTGGAGCAGTTCGAGATTTCAGACGAACGGACACCCGCCGAAATTGCGGACGTTATCCGCCGGGCCGGTTATGAACCGGTTTGGAAGGACTGGGACCCAACCCTGATGACCGTATGCCGCTGACGCCCGCCGAACAAAGCCGCTATAGCCGTCACCTGCTGCTGCCCGAGATCGGCATCACCGGGCAGGAACGACTGCGCAACGCGCGGGTGCTGGTCGTCGGTGCGGGTGGGTTGGGTTGCCCGGTGCTTCAGTACCTGACGGCTGCGGGCGTTGGTACGGTGGGGATTGTCGATGGGGATACGGTAGCGAACAGTAACCTGCAACGACAGATTCTGTTTGGTCCCGCCGACCTGGGTCAGTCGAAAGCGACGGTAGCCGCCACGCGATTACAGGCTCAGAACCCACTCATTCAAGTGCAGGCTCATCCGACGTTCCTCACCCGCGACAATGCCCTTGATTTACTGAGTCAATATGAACTGATCGTCGATGGTTCGGATAATTTCGCCACGCGCTACCTGGTCAATGATGCCTGTGTACAGTTGGACAAACCGCTGGTGTTCGGCTCGATCTACCGCTTTGAGGGGCAGGTCAGCGTATTCAACGTTGGCGACGGACCAACCTACCGTTGCCTTTATCCTGACCCCAGCGATTTGCCGGCCTGCGCAGAAGCGGGCGTACTGGGCGTTTTGCCCGGTATCGTAGGTTGCCTGATGGCCAACGAAGTCATTAAACTGCTGACGGGCGTGGGCGAACCGCTGATCGGCCGGCTGCTGCTGTTCGACGCGCTGACCATGCAGTTTCAGACCGTGCGTTTCGCCACGGATCCCGCCAACAAATACATCGCTGAACTATCAGCGGGACTGTCCGTGTGCGATCCGGCCCCAGCAATTTCGTACGTCGATTACCTGGCCTGGAAAACACGCGATGAAACGGTTCGGCTGATCGATGTCCGACAACCCGACGAAGCAGCCCGTCGTTCGCTGAGCGGTCAGCTGATTCCGTTGTCGGCGTTACTGGCTCACCCGGAGCAGATCCCCACGAACGTACCGGTTGTCATTCATTGCCAATCAGGTGGGCGGAGTCAGCAGGCTGTCACGTTTTTACGAGAACGGGGTTATACGCAGGTTTGGAATCTGACTGGGGGGATCGATAGCGTGCCGTATCAAGACTAGCCCTAAACGATTTCTAAACCCGTTAAGGGCTACGACATCAGGTCAGTTTTGCCAGCAATTTCTGCACGACAGCAACGGGGTCAGAACGTTGCCAGAGCGTACCTAGTACGGCGGCTCCGTCGAAGCCCGCGTCCTGAACCTGTCGGATCGTTTCGGCTTGTACACCACCTAATCCGATCAGCAAGGGCAGCTCGTCCGCCTGCTGCCGAATGTGGCGAATCTGCCGGGCTGTTTCGTCAATCGACATTGTAGGACCGTAGCCGGGCTTACTGACGCTGGCGAACACCGGACTGTAATACACCAGTTCAATCCGTCCAGCCAGCGTTGGCCAGTCGGTGAGTGCGTGGACGCTGGTCGCAAAGGCGCGTTCACCAGGCGATGCTGCGATACGATCTACTTCTTTCCAGTGCCGGCCAAAGTCGCCGACAGGCATCGCGAAAGGCAGGAGTAGCTTCGACTGAAACGGCTTCAGTGCATCGTCTGTTAGTCGTTGCTGCAATGGCTCACTGGCTGTCTGCCGAACGTACAGGTACGACAAACCGGCGGCAAACAGATCAGGCACGATAGCCCACTGTGCCTCCGATACTACATCCGGCGTAATGCCAACCAGCTGAAAGGTCATACAAGCCGTTTTAGAGCCATTCCCATGCGCTTCGGTACGCATCGTGGTCCTGCACGTAGGCTACCAGATCCGCATAGAAGCTGTGGGTCGATAAGGTAGCACTGTCGCCAACCATAACCAGTTTCTTCCGTGCTCGGGTCATAGCGACATTCATCCGGCGAATGTCGGATAGGAAGCCAATCTCCCCCCCTGCGTTGCTGCGTGTCAGCGAAATATAGACGACGTCACGTTCCTGCCCCTGAAAACTGTCGATGGTATTGACCGAGATACTGTTTAGATAAGGCTGCAGCTCCGGCGTAGCCAGCAGGTGCTGATTCAACTGGGCTAACTGCTGTTTGTAGGGCGAGATAACCGCGATACTCGGAAAGTCAGTCGGCGCATACACAGCACTCAGTTCGGCTACGGTCTGATTCAGGTGGCGAATCAGGAAAGCCGCTTCGTCGGGGTTGATCGAGCTGGTACCGTCGAGTTGCTCGTCGAAACCGCAGCCCGCCGTATCGATAAACAGCATCGGCTGATCGTCGGACTGGAGCGTATGCCCGGCCACCGACCCATGAGCCCGCAACTGACCGCCGTAGAATACCTGCGACGAGTAGCTCATGATGCGTTCGTGCATCCGGTATTGCTCGTTCAGCAGCCGAACGGCTTCGGGGTGCAGGCTTACGTTCTTTTCCAACAGGGTTTCGCTCAGCCCCTTCCGGGCGGCTTCGGCCGATTTGATCGTCGGCGACAGCTGACAGTGATCGCCTGCCAGCACGACTTTCTCTGCTTTCAGGATGGGAATCCAGCAGGCCGGTTCGAGCGCCTTTCCTGCTTCATCGATAACGACGGTATGGTAACGCCGATCCCGAATCAGGTAGTTGTTCGACCCCACAAGCGTCGCCGTGATGACCTGCGCCTGCCCCAGCACCTCGTCGATGATGTACTGCTCCGACTGTGCGACGTCTTTCATAATCCGGTGAGCCTCATCGAACAAGGCTTTCCGTTGGGCACGCTCGGAGGGACCAAACTGCCGCTTGTACTTGTGCGCCATCGACTTGAACTCGTTGGCCTGCTTGCGGCTCTTCTTGATATCGCGCATCAGTCGGTGATCACCCATCTGCTGATCGAGCGTCAGCGCGGCCAGTCGCTCGGAGACACGGGCCGGATTTCCCACCCGTACGACGCGTACCCCTTCGGCATGCAATTTCTCGCTCAACAGGTCGACAGCCGTATTACTGGGCGCAACAACCAACAATTGCCGGTGGTCTTGTTGAAGTAACGCTTTAACTGCCTGGACGACTGTTGTGGTTTTTCCGGTGCCCGGCGGTCCATGTACGACGGCCAATTCGTTGGCCGCCAGTATAGCTGCTACAGCACGCTGCTGACTCTCGTTGAGTCGGGCCACACCAGGCTGGGCCAACGAGGAAACGACAGGATGCGGGTGAAACGTCGGCGCTTTCTCACCCGCCAGAATATCAACGATACGGCTTTCGTGTTTGTCAGCAAGCAGACTGGCCTGCTTGAGCGCGTCTTCCATCTGTTCGTAGCTCTGATCGTCGAACAGTAGCTCGACGCCCAGTTTCCCATCGCGCGACCAGTCGGGTAACTCGTCGGTCAGCAGGGTAATGCGGAGCCGGTTGCCCCCCTGATAAGCGATGGTTCCCTCGACGCGGTCGGTCTGGGGCGCGTGGTTGCTGAAAAAGACGGCGGGCATGCCAACCCGAAACTGATGGGCAGTATCCTGATGCGTCGTTCGTTCCACCTCGACAGTCAGGTAGTCGCCACGCCCCAGTTCCGACCCGCGAATCGCGATAGGATACCAGGTCAGGCCGTTAGCCCGTCGCTCGGCTACCGAAGTTGATTCCGTCAATCGCCGGTACTGTGCCCGGTCTTCGTCCCGCTCAATCTTCAGCAGTTGAAGCAGGTTTTTAAAGTAATCCATGAAAAACGTGTCTCGAACAGCCCTGTAGACCGAAAAGGTTTTTAAAATCTTTTCGGTCTGTCGATCAGCAGATTATCTGAGCAACAAGGCCATCAACTTAACTAAGTTCTGGTCAGCTACCCAAATCCGTTACCAGTTCGTCGGCAAGTCGGTAACCGGCCAGCGCAACCTGCCGTTGGGCAATGGGTCGTACAGTAGCAACATAATCCGGGGGCAATAGCGAGCCTTCCTGAGCGGTCCCCGGCTGGAGCGTGTTGCTGCGGTAGGCATTGTCCTGCGCCAGTTGAAAGCTTTCTTTCGACCAGGCGGTAACGTCCGAATTGTCGAGCTGCGGCAGTTGCTTGCGGGTAAAGTCGCGCTGTTCGCCCACGGCCATACTATCGACCGATGTATAGGTGTCGGCATGGAGCAGCATACCATCCCAGAATGAGTGCAGGTTACTGGTCGGGCTGCTCATCATCACCTTGATACGGAACAGATTTCCCCCCTTATCGCCCTGCGGAAACTGTGGATCGACCAGAGCGGTCGTGTGCAGCGGCATGTGCACGTCGCCCGTCAGGTGAAAGAGCCAGCATAGCGCCACCGCTTTGGCACTGTCGGGAGCCGTGCTGGTCAGGACCTGCCGGTTCAGCGCGTAGGCCTGCAGGATGGTTTCGCCCGTTGCCAGCGTGGTGTCGGTGCGGGCCATGCCCTGCTTCGGTGCGTAGATATAGTTGATGAAGTGCCAGTTTGGCTTGTCGTGGTAAGGGTCACGGCCCCGAATATCATCGGACCAGCGGGCCGCCAGCATGAACAGGTATTCGTCGCGCTGGGTGGCGGGCAGTTGCAGACTGTCCATCAGGGGAAGCCACTGCCGCTGGTAGTATGGGTGTTGTCGCAGCAACGTAACGACTCGATTGACAGTTTGGGGCGATGCGGTTTGCAGGTCGTGGTAAGCAATAGCCCCAATGGCCATGTGGGTGGATTTGTTCCAGCCGTAGGCGGACGGATTGCTGATGAACAGGGCCAGCGTCAGGCACAGCCAGCCGGTTACTTGACGAAAAAACATACGTTGACAAGTGAATCTCACCGATACGACATCCGGCGCGGGCAATGGGTTCCCGACCCAGTCAATCTACCTTGCAGCGCGGTTTATCAGTAAGCACTTAACACCGTTAAGTAAGTAAAAAAACATAGGCCTTTTACGAAGAAAAGTGGCTTTTTCGTGCTGAAAACGGCTTTTCTTTTGTTATTTATATACAACAGCAGTTAACAACAACGAACAATGAACGCAACGTCTGTCAGCCCTGAAATCACTACCCAAAAAACAACCCGCCGGTCGACTCGTCGCCGGGCCGACGGACAGGCAACGGCGGCCTTACTGATTCAGATGGCCACCGAAATCCTGTCAGCCTCGCCCACCCTGCGTCAGAAAGCCAACATCACGTTGACGGATCTGGCAGCCGCCGACAAGGTGCGGAAACAACTGCTCAAACATCACCTGACTCAGCTTAGCTAGGCCAGTCAGACCCTAAGCAAAAGCGGGTACGACGGTTGTTCGTACCCGCTTTTGCTTTTGCGCAGGTCGATCCGGCTACCCATCATGTCCCTAAAAAATAAGGATATGATTATGCTAACTATACACCTATCCGAGGAGTTAAGTCGACATATACTACTCAACGTTTTAGTTACATATCATGTACAACGTACTTCTCGGGGCACTGGGTCTGTCCATGCTGGTTGCGGCCTGCGTCACAGTTGACCATCAGCCCGCCCCCCCAACGACCAACAGCCTTGTCACGGTTGGTCAGTCAAACGTCATCTGGAATGGCGTCGCCACCAGCAACGGGCGCATCTTTGTTTGCTACCCGCATAACGATGGCAGCGCAGGAACGCGCATCGGCGAACTGCTCAGCGATGGCAGCGTGCAGCCATACCCAACTACCGACTGGAACAGCTGGACGCCCGGTACGCCGGCGGCTCAGAAATTCGTTCGGACAAACTCCATTCGCTTCGGCCCGGACGGCTATCTCTGGATTGTCGACACTGGCACACCTAAAACGGACGGGTCGGTTGTACAAAATGGTCCCAAACTGATTGCGGTCGATATTGCGACAGATCAGGTGGTTAAATCCATCGGGCTCGACAATGTCGCCCGGGAGAAAAGCTTCGTCGATGATCTACGTTTCAACGGGTCATACATCTACGTCACCGATGCGGGCGTACCGGCGCTGATCGTTCACAATACGCAGAACGGGCAGTCACGCCGGACACTGGAGAACGACAGCCTGACCACGCAGCGACGGCCTTTGTATGGTGAGGGTAAAGTGCTGTACAAGCCCACTGGTGAGCTGGTCAAACTCCACGCGGATCAGATGGAAGTGTCGCCCGACGGGTCGACGTATTATTTCCAGACGGCAGCCGGACCCATGTACAGTGTGCCCACCAGCGCGCTCAACGACGCATCGCTGGCATCGGCCGATTTGGCAAAGCAGGTAAAGCTGTTTTACGATACCCCCACGACGGGCGGAACCGCCATGGACGCCGACGGCAATATTTACCTCAATGACGCCAACCAGAAAAAGATGATCAAAATCACCCCGACTGGGCAGGCGTCGACCGTACTACAGGATGATCGACTGGTTTGGGGCGACGCTATGTGGATCGACAACGAGGGTTATATCTGGATCCCAGCTCCACAAATGAACCGGACGCCCGAATTCAACCGGGGGGTTTCCGTGGTTGAATTTCCCGTCAAGCTCTACAAACTCAAACTCGACGTAAAACCATTACGTCGCTAAGCTGAAAAGCAGCTCTTCGTAGCTGCTTTTGCTTCTACATTAACCTATTGAGACACTGATGTATAAACAAGTTGACACGGAACTGTTATCCGTTGCCTACCGGGAACGTGGTCCTG
>JAKONH010000496.1 GCA_022702045.1 Spirosomataceae bacterium | reverse complement strand
TTTGCAGGAGTTATTCACGTCCCTGTATTTCTGCGACGTCGAAGATCACCACAATTTCAGCCTGGCCGAAGCGATTCCTGGCCCTACCACCGAGCGGCTGGGGGCTGTTGCCGGCGAACTGGGTGTGGTCATCGTTGCATCGCTGTTTGAAAAGCGGGCGCAGGGGCTTTACCACAACACAACCGCTGTGCTCGATGCCGATGGTTCGTATCTGGGCAAATACCGCAAAATGCACATCCCCGACGATCCAGGTTATTACGAGAAATTCTATTTCACCCCCGGTGATCTGGGATACAAGGTTTTCGATACCAAATATGCCCGTGTCGGTGTGCTGATCTGCTGGGATCAATGGTACCCGGAAGCGGCCCGGATTACGGCACTCATGGGAGCGGATTTGCTGGTGTATCCGACGGCCATCGGCTGGGATACCAACGAACCCGACCCCAAGCAGAATGAAGAGCAATATAACGCCTGGCAGACGATTCAGCGGAGCCACGCCATTGCCAATGGGGTGCACGTGGTAGCCGTCAACCGGGTGGGTCGCGAAGCCGATCAGCAATTCTGGGGTGGGTCGTTCGTATCCAACCCGTTTGGTTCGCTGCTATATCTGGCCCCGCACGACGAAGAAGTCGTTCACGTACAGCCAATCGACCTGGCGCTGTCGGAAAAATACCGCACGACGTGGCCATATTTCCGCGATCGGCGCATTGATTCGTACCAGCCGATTACCCGGCGCTACATCGACGAGTAATACGATTGATGCCGTATCGCCGTTCTGGATACTGACGACTCTTGACCAAACGAATGAAAGTACTCGCTCTGTGTGGCCTGCTCGGTCTGACGGGCGTTGGTGTGTGGTATGCCCGGCCAGATGGTCCACCCAAACCAACGCCCGTCAGACTGACCGGTACGATGCCTCCGCTGACGACGCTCACGCCGACGCCCCGCGCCCGGTTTACGCCCACCACCCGACGGGGCTATTACAACCTCGACGTCGTCGGCGACTTTACGCTGCCCGCAACCAAATCGATCGCGTTTGCTGGTGCCGGTCGTAACCTGACCGTCGAGCAGGACTGGAGCAAACTGTTTCGGCGCGGCTTCTCGTCGATCGTCCAGACGCACATGGTAGAGGGTAAAGAGCGGTGGACTAACGGCTTTCCGCCGGCGGGCTGGCGCAGTCGGCTGACATTCGACCAACGCGGACTAATTCTGTACAACAACTACTTCGTCGATCCGTTCGGGCAGCAGTGGGTGCAGAACGTTGATCAATCGCAGACGGCCCTGTACCGAACACCACCGGGGGGCCGTACTACGCGCACAACGCTGTATCAGGCGGCTATGGAACTACAAGGCAGTTGTGTCGGTTTCGGCGATTGCCCGCAGGGTGGTCTGCGCAACACGTTCAGCAAGATTTATATCGACATTGAAAATCAGGGAGCAGCTTTGTCGACCCCCAACGGTCAGGAGCAGCTTAATCTGTTTACGTATCTGGTTCGCACGATCCGTGAACATGCCACTCCCCAGGTACTCATCGGCTCGGCGGGCCCAATCGTTCACAACGGCCTGGGTTACGCGCGAACGCAGGATTATACGGCCCAACCCGATCCGCTCTGGACTCAACCGGTACGGCAAACCGCCACCAGTCGGCAACGGGGTATGCCTGATGATCTGGTTGGTAAAGCGTACCGCGACGGGGTTGATTTTCAGATGCCGGGTTCGTACTACTACTATCCCGATTTCGATTATTCAGCCTCGCACACGGCCGATCTCGACCGGCATTGGCTGGCGGGGTTGTTGAGCGAGCAAGAAGTCAATGCCCGACTCTCACCCAAAAAGCGGATTGCCTGGCAGTGGGTATTCAATTCGCAGAGTGCAGCCTTCCCCAACAGCGGTAAAGCGGAGCATCCGGCACCCCCCGCCGTCGCCGAAGGAACAGCTATTTTCTATTGGTTCACAGGGGCATATGGCTCGGTCTTTTGGGACGATCAGATCAATTTGACGCCCGATCAGCCGCTTAACAACGACCCCGCCCTGCGCGGCACGGGCAACGATCGTAATTACGCATGCTACGAACACTACATCCATGGCCTGTGGCGCTTGTTCAACCATCACGCTGACCTGTTCAACGGACGCGAAACGTACCTCAACGAAACGACCGACTGCTCGTACGACGGGGGAAAAACGTGGGTCGCCTACAATGCCGCGCAATTGAAAAAGATGAACTTGCCCTTTGTGCGCGCTATCGTCAACGGCAGTCAGATTCTGGTCGTTGCGTCGAAAGCCTACGCCCGGTCCGGTCAGCAGACGCCGGTGATGGTCCGTTACGTGAAAGACGGGTATGCGTTCTATGCCGCGCTTACGCTGCAGGGCGACGAAATTTACCTTGGTCGGGCGACTATGCCCCGTAACTAGCCATACGCTTCGTTTAACCGATCTACCCGGACGGTAAACTTGCATTTGCCTGGCATACTCGTACTTTTGACTTATTGTCGGGCAACGCCGGACTACCCAACTCTTCCTCTATGTTTGTTAGTAAAACGCCCTGGATTTTACTGCTCGTACTCTGGATGGCCGGGTCGACCTGGTGGCATGTTTGCCACATAAAACAGCTGTGTGTCGACCTGCCGCTTCCCTTTTCAACGGATTCGGCGAACGCCCAGGGCGACGAGATTGCCCCGCCCCCCATCAGCGACGGTAGGCGATTCAGCCTTGAGTTACCGGGCAATTTTCGGTTCGCCCTTTCCGGTGAAACGCCCAACGCCGATGCCCTTGGTTCGTCGCTTGGTGAGCTAGTCACCTACCTTCAAAATAATCCTGACCGGCGACTGACAATCATCGGTTATTATACGGCCGACGAAACAACGCCAGCGTCGGCCACAAACCTGGGTGTTGCCCGTGCCGAACAACTCCGGCAGTACCTGACGCAGCAGGGAGCCCCGGCAGTGTCGTTGTCGACGCAAGGCCAATTGATCACGCTGCCCGACGTTCGCATGGCCGCAACGCCAGCCGGAGACTCGCTCATGGGTGGACTAGCCTTTGCCTTTGCCGAAACAGACATACCGCAGCAACCCGCTACCCCAACCACTGCTGCTGAGTCGGAGTCACTTCGGGAACTGACTGTTGCAGCGGCCGACACCGTACAGAAAAAACTACCAGTGGCGACGCTGAACACGGAAGCCAAATTGGCCGCTGCGGAGAAATTCACGTCAGTATTTGAACCGATCGATCTGTATTTCAAGCTCAACGAAGCCAATTACATTAAGACAGCCGCCACCCGTCAGTTCTTCGACGAAGCGGCTCGCTATCTAAAAAAGCACAAAAACAAAAAGCTACGGCTGACCGGCCATACCGACAATACGGGCAATGATGCCGTGAACCTGCGCCTGTCGCGCGACCGGGCCAGCGATGTGAAAAGCCACCTTCGCTCGTCGGGTATCAACGCGTCGCAAATCGTTGTCGACGCGAAAGGAGAAGCCGACCCCAAAGCGGACAACAGCACAATTGCCGGCCGCCGGGCCAACCGCCGTGTTACGGTGGTGGTCAACTAATTCGCTGATTTATGTTTGAACTCAACCCATCCCATCTGCCCGACGCGCTGACTCAACACGCGATCATGCTGTTCGTTGCGGCAGTACTGGGCTACATCATCGGTTACATATCGCATCAGCGCACCATCAATCAGCTGACGGATGAATTGACCGGTATGGAACGCGTACCGGCTACCGAACGTCAGCCACCCGTAGACGTAGCGCCCATCGTTCAGCGCACCGAAGAGGAAGCCGTGTTGATTCGGATTCAGTCACGCTCGAAAGCACTCGATTTTGATCGGATTGGCTATGCTGGTCCTGACGATGCCGACAACTTACGGTTTATCGAAGGCATCAACCCCATGGTCGAGCGCCGACTACACGCGGCTGGTATGTACCGGTTCAGCCAACTGGCTCACCTGACGCCGGATGATGTGTATCTGCTTAACGAGATTCTTGAGTTCTTTCCCGGCCGTATTCAGCGCGACAATTGGGTAGGTCAGGCGAAGGCACTGTTACAAAACCGGTAACCCGTTTCCCCAACCCTAAAGCAACTTACCTTATGTTTGGACTAGACCCGCTATCCCGCTCTGTGGCTGTTGCCGAGATACTGCTGTTGTTAACAGCGGCCGCTTTCATTGGCTGGCTGCTTGGCCGACTAACGCGCAGTGGTCGAGTAAAAGCGTTGCGAATGGCCATCTCGCGCCGGGAAGCGGAATTAGCCATCAGCCCCTCGACAGACACAATCAGTGTATCCGCAAATCCGTCTCATTCGGAAACAGAGACACCGGCGGAACCGCTGCTGCCCCCCGTTCCGATGATTCCCGTCGATCCCTTAGCACCTATCTACGGGGCGCCTACACTACTGATTCCTGCCGACGATACGGAGACGGAGCAGCCCGAGCTACCCCTCACTCCCACCCCCGTCGAAATACCGCCCCTGGGAGCCCCTGTTCCAGAAGCGCCCCCGGCCTTCCCGCCCCAACCCGCGCCAGCTACCGCCACCGGTGAAACCGCCGTACTAAACCGTATTGCCGCCCGTGCCAGCGAGTTGCAGTTTGACCGTATTGGCCGGGCACTCCCTACCGATGCTGACGATCTCAAAGACATTATCGGTGTTGGCCCCTTCCTGGAGCGCAAGCTGCATAGTCTGGGTATCTATACTTTCCGACAGATCAGCCATTTTTCGAAGGAAGACAGCAAGCAGGTCAATGAAATCATTGAATTCTTCCCCGGTCGCATCGACCGTGATGATTGGGTTGGACAGGCCAAAGTCCTGCACGAACGCAAATACGGGGTGTAAGCGTAGTCCGTCAGGCTAAATTCTGCAGACGCAGTGTAGCCTGGACCTCTAGGTCCGGGTACCCGTCAGGGCAATTACAGCAAGCGGTAGCTGATAAGCCACTTTGCGTCCACCCGGACCTCCAGGTCCGGGCTACTTACTTTTCCGAATGGGTGTGCTACTCAGGATAGCAGTTCGGCCGGTTTGGTAGAAATCGCACATGTCGTTGAGCATGCAGCCGGCACAGTTGGGATTGTACCAGAAACACACTCGCTGCCCGTGCCAGAAGAAGTGCTTGTGAAAATTATAGAGCACGCCCGCATCCTGCGGCAAATACGACAGCAGTAGAATATGTGCTTTCTCCGCACTCACTTTCGGCCCGATCAGGCCCAGTCGCTGCGTAACCCGGTGTACGTGCGTATCGACGGGCAGGACAGGCTTGTGGAACGAGAACAGCAGCAACAAAGTCGACGTTTTGGGGCCGACGCCGGGGAGCCGATTTAGCCAGGCCATTGCCTCTTCGGTCGACAGATCCCACAGAAAGTCGATGTTTGTTTCGCCACGCTCGGCAATCAGTACAGTCAGGACGTTCTGAATATAAGGGGCTTTTATTTCAGGGTAATTCGCGGTTTTGATGGCATCGATTAATTCATCAAGCGGAGCGTCGCGTACTGCTTCCCAGGTTGGAAACCGCTCGCGCATGGTCTGGTAAGCAATACGCTCGTTGGCGAAGGTTGTCCGGTGCGACAGGATCGTACCGATCAGTTCGTGCATCGGATCAACTCGTCCCCGAATTTCCTGCACACCGTAGTGCTCGTTCAGCCGTTCATGGGCATCGCGTGTTTTAACAGCTGGATCGAGCGTAGTTACCATACCAAAAGAGAGACGCAAAAAACGTCTCTCCTGAACTGCCTGTTCGGTCAAATGTTCAATCGCTAGTTCCCTTCCGATGTCTCTGTCTGCGCCTTAGCCAGCAACTCATCGACCAGTCTGGTAAGGCCAGTCGTGGCTGGCTCGGCGATAAAGGTTACGTTCTTCCGTTTCTGCATGGCTGGCATGGTAGGATCGACTACGTAAACGGGTATGCGCTCACCCACGACAAAAGCCAGGCTAGCTGCCGGATATACATTAAGCGATGTACCGACTACAATCATAATATCAGCTTCGTCGGCGGCTTCCAGGGCGACATCCATCATCGGCACCGCTTCGCCAAACCAAACGATATGCGGACGCAGTTGCGCCCCTTCTTCGCAGGTATCGCCCATTTTCAACTCCCAGCCATCGATATCGTACACCAGTGCTTCGTTGCCCGTACTGCGTGACTTGAACAATTCGCCGTGCAGATGCATGACTGTCGATGAGCCGGCCCGTTCGTGCAGATTATCGACGTTCTGCGTCACCACTGTTACGTCATAGGCTTCTTCTAAACGGACCAGTGCTTTGTGCCCGGCGTTCGGCTCCACCGTCAGCGCCTGCCGCCGGCGTTGATTGTAGAAATCCTGCACCAGCACGGGGTTCCGCTTCCATGCCTCCGGCGTGGCCACGTCTTCAATGCGGTGGTTTTCCCACAGCCCGTCCGACGCCCGGAACGTCGGGATACCACTCTCGGCGCTAATCCCCGCCCCCGACAACACAACTACTTTCTGACGTTTTTTCATAGTGGTAAGATACACCGTGTAGCCCAGACGTCCACGTCTGGAGGGCGCGATAGCGACCATCATGGTCTCCAGTAATGAAAATTGGCCTGACGGCCACCAGACCAGGAGGTCTGGGCTACACTATCTACACAAAAAAGGGCAGGTTCCGTGAAACCTGCCCTTCTGTAATATAACATTCGAGGTTACCTTATTTCTTGGTAGCCGTGGTCTTTTTAGTAGTCGTTGCCGTGGCTTTCTTAGCCGGGGCCTTTGCTTTGGCAGCCGGCTTAGCGTCGGTTTTAGCTGTTTTTGCCGACGCTTTCTTAGCGCCCCCTTTGGCAGGAGCGGGTTCGTCGCCAGCCAGGGCCAGACAGTCTTCGAGTGTCAGCGAAGCCGCATCGGTTTCTTTTGGAATCCGTACGTTCCGCTTGCCGACAGCCAGATATGGCCCGTACATACCGTTGACGATTTTGATCTCGGGACGCTCCGGAAACTCCTTAATATACTTGTTGGCTTCGGCGGTGCGTTTGGCCTGAATCAGTTCGATTGCCCGGTCGAGTGTCAGCGTCGATAGCTGCTCGTTGCGCGGAATCGAAATGTATTTATCCTCGAACTTCACATACGGTCCGAAACGCCCTTTACCCGTCGTTACCAGCTTGCCTTCAAACTCACCCAGCGACTCACTGACCGATTCGGCCCGCTTCGCCTGAATTAGTTCGATCGTTCGGTTTTCATCGATGGTGTACGGATCATCCTCGCGGGTCAGCGACACATATTTGTCGTCGTGCTTCACATAAGGACCGAACTTACCGATGCCGATCGTCATGGGCTTGTCTTCGAAGAAACCGACTTCACGCGGCAACGCGAACAGCGCCAGCGCATCGTCCAGACTAATCGTTTCAATCAGCTGACCATCGCGCAGGTTGGCGTATTGTGGCTTTTCCTCGTCGGTCGACTCACCGATCTGTACGAACGCACCGTACTTACCCAACCGTGCCGATACTTTCTTGCCCGTTCGCGGATCGACACCCAGTTCGCGGGCTCCAGTTTTGAACGTAACGATCGACGAGCCCTGAATATCGGTGATATTCTTATGGAAATCGCCATAAAATCCTTCCAGCATTTTCTGCCAGTTGATGCGTCCTTCCGCAATCTCATCGAACTCCTTCTCGACCGTAGCCGTGAATTTGTAATCCACGATGTCGGGGAAGTATTCGACCAGAAAATCGTTGACGACGATACCGGTATTTGTCGGGAACAGCTTGGCTTTTTCTGACCCAAACGTTTCTTTGCCGCTCGTCTCGCTGATCTGATTGTTAGTCAGCGTGTACTCGATGTATTTGCGCTCCTGACCGGGCTTATCCTGCTTGGTAACGTAGCCTCGATTGACGATGGTTGAAATGGTCGGCGCATAAGTCGACGGACGGCCAATGCCCATTTCTTCGAGTTTCTTCACGAGCGAGGCTTCAGCGTAGCGCGGCTGCGGACGGGTAAACTTCTCCGTCGCTTTCATCTGCCCCAGGTTCAGTGACTGACCGACCCGCAGTGGTGGCAACATACCCTTTGCATCTTCATCATCCTCATCGTCTTTCGATTCGAGGTAAACACGCAGAAACCCGTCGAATTTAACCACTTCCCCCTGGGCTACCAGTTCGCTCGGAAAAGTATTGACCTGCGGTTTGGCACCTGCCTTCTGTGCTTTGTCGGCGGGGTTATAATCGTCGCCGAACACGTCAATGTCCACGGTCGTACCGTTGGCAAAATTGATGGTGATGGTAACGGTCGTCCGTTCGAGTTGGGCATCAGCCATTTGCGAGGCAATGGCTCGCTTCCAGATCAGTTCATACAGGCGCTTCTGATCACGGTCGCCACCGGCGTTGCGGTCGTTGAAGTTGGTCGGGCGGATGGCTTCGTGGGCTTCCTGCGCCGATTCGTTTTTCGTCTTAAACTGCCGAGTCTGTACGTATTGATGACCGAACTCAGTCTGAATCTCGCTTACCGCTTTGTCGATAGCCTCCTGCGACAGATTAGTCGAGTCGGTACGCATGTACGATATTTTACCGGCTTCGTACAGATTCTGCGCAATCCGCATCGTCCGGTCAACAGCATAGCCCAGCTTGCGCGAAGCTTCCTGTTGCAGCGTCGAGGTCGTAAATGGTGGTGCCGGCGTTTTCTTGGCCGGGCGCGTTTCCAGACTCTTGATGGTGAATGTAGCACCGATACAGGCCTGTAGAAACGCACGGGCATCGGCTGCCGTCGGAAAGTTCTTGGCGACCTCCGCATTGAGCACCTTGTTGCCATCAACAATAAACTGCGCTACGGCCTTGAACGACGATTTAGCTGCGTGCTTGTCAATCTCGCGCTCCCGTTCGACTACCAGTCGTAGGGCGACCGACTGCACCCGCCCAGCCGACAGACCTGTACTACCACCCTTGATTTTCCGCCACAAGACCGGCGACAGTTCGTAACCAACCAGCCGGTCGAGTACGCGCCGGGCCTGCTGCGCATTGACAAGGTCGACGTCGATGGTACGGGGTTGCTGAATGGCATTCAGAATCGCATTCTTGGTGATCTCTCGGAACACGATTCGTTTGGTATTGTCGCGCAGGCCAAGGGCTTCCTTAAGGTGCCATGAAATGGCTTCCCCTTCGCGGTCGTCATCCGTTGCCAGCCACACTTCTTCGGCCGACTTAGCCAGCGATTTCAGTTCGCTCACCAGCTTCTTCTTGTCGGGCGATACTTCGTAAGACGGGAGAAAACCGTTGGCGACGTCAACAGCCAGCCCATCTTTCGGCAAATCGCGGACATGCCCGAAACTCGACTTCACAGTGAAGTCTTTTCCGAGGTAGCCTTCGATAGTTTTTGCCTTGGCGGGCGACTCTACTATGACTAAGTTTTTCGACATATCAGGTAATCAGGTTGATGAAAGCACCCGGCTTTCGTATCGGTCTGGATAGGCAGATCGGCGCTGTAGGCCAATTTTTACCAGGAATGACCGTAGCCATCCGCGTCAAATATAGACGCAAAACCACTGACTCAAACAAGCCGCTTGCCTGAGACGGAATGCGAAACAACACGGATTTGGGTATATCTAGTTAACAAGATGTATCCGTGCTACGTTCGTATCTGTTCGGGAAAACAACTGAATTTGAGCGGATGACGGGCATTTTTTACTGCTGACTTCCAAACGAGCTGTCTAGGTATGATTGTTTTTTGTGGATCACTGGTTTTTATGGATTGGTGGCTGTCGGGCAAGCCCGAATAGGCAAAAACGGCAGCCCGATTGCCCGGCTGCCGTTTTTGTAACTAATACTTGAGAACCCATTTAATTTATCCTTGCTTCTTCCGCATCGCATCGTAGCGCAACAGAGCCTCCAGGTAGTAATAGTCGGCATAAATGATTGGCGTATCGATCTCGCTTTTGCCCGGCTTATGACCAACGCTGTGTACGAGAATAAAATGGTTGTCGCCACCGGGTTTCGCTTTGTAAGCCGGACTGCTCAGGCTCAGCAACATCCGCTCGGCCTGCTGATAATACGTTTTGGCTGACGGTCCACCGTATGTACTCAGCTCCAGCAGCGCCGATGCCGCAATAGCGCCCGCCGATGCGTCGCGCTCTTCGTTAGGAATACCAGGCGCATTGAAATCCCAGTAAGGGATTTTATCGGCGGGCAGGTTGGGATGGTTCAGATAGAAATCGGCGACTTTGCGAGCCTGCTCGAGATACTTCTTATCCTTCGTTTCCCGGTACATTACCGTATAGCCGTACAGCCCCCATGCCTGCCCCCGCGCCCAGGCTGAGTTGTCGGCAGCTCCCTGCGCCGTTTTCCTGGCGGCTACCGTCCCGTCGGGCTTGTAGCAGACGACGTGGTAACTGCTGTTATCAGGCCGGAAGTGGTTTTTCAGCGTATTGTCGGCGTGGGTGATGGCAATCTCACGCAGTCGTTTATCGCCACCGTTTCTGGCCGCCCAGAACAGAAACTCCAGGTTCATCATATTGTCGATGATAACCGGGTAGTCGTACGTCTGAAACTTATTCCACGACTTGATTACCCCAACGCTGGGGTTGAACCGTGTCGACAGCGACTGCGCGCCCGTCAGCATGATTGGCTTATAGGCTTCGTTCTTGGTCAGCCGGTAACCATTGCCGAACGGACAATACAGCATAAACCCGAGGTCGTGCGTACCAGTGTTGTATTGCTCCTTCGCTACGGCCATCGTCCACTTCTGCGCGGCTTCTTTCCAGAACGGATCGTTGGTACGCTGATAGAGGTGCCACAGCGAGCCCCCGAAAAAACCGCTGCACCACCAGCTCGAGTTTCGGTCGTCGGGACTCCCGTCGGGCTTGCTTGATTGCGGAAACTTCGACGTGTCGGGATGGCTCTGCAGCATGCCTTTGTACTGCTGGGCCGCAAACGCGAATTCACTGTCGACGTTGATCGGTGCCTGCGCCAGCACCGACCCCGAAACAAGCAATGCGAGGAAGGAAAGGAGTTTCATTTTCAATATACGGTTTACGGTTTTCAGTTTACGGTGTACCGGTACAGTGTACGGTCTCCGGCGCAACCGCCGAAAACTGAAAACCGTAAACCTAAAACACTATTTCAAGTCTGCAATCGCAATCAGGTCCATGTCGGCGTAGTCGAGGTTTTCGCCAGCCATGCCCCAGATAAACGAGTAATTCGACGTACCGCAGCCCGAGTGAATCGACCAGGGGGGCGAGATGATGGCCTGATGATTGGCGACCATCAGATGCCGAGTTTCGGTGGGTTGCCCCATCAGGTGTACGATACGGTGCGCATGGTCGAGATCGAAGTAGAAGTACGCTTCCATCCGCCGGTCGTGAACGTGGGCAGGCATCGTGTTCCACACACTGCCGGGCTTCAGAATCGTTAACCCCATCACAAGCTGGCAGCTTTGCAGGCCGTCTTTGTGAATATACCGGTAGATTGTCCGCTCATTGGCCGCTTCCGCCGAACCCATCGGTGCGGAGAACACATCACCCTGCGCGGCTTTCTGGGTAGGATATTCCTTGTGCGCGGGCGACGACAGCAGGTAAAACCGGGCGGGCGCGTCGGCCTGTTGACTGACAAAGGACACACTGCGGCTACCACGCCCAACGTATAAGCCATCGAGTTTGGCCAGGTCGTAGGTTTGTCCGTCGACGGTTACCGAGCCTGCCCCCCCTACGTTGATGATGCCCATCTCGCGCCGTTCCAGAAAGAAGTTACTGCGCAGCTCGGGGTACGTCGGCAGATTGACCGGGCCGTCGACCGGCATGGCCCCGCCGACAATGACGCGATCGTAATGGCTGTAGCAGAGTTGAAGGCTGTTGGGGGTAAACAACGTTTCGATTAGAAAATTCTCCCGGAGTTCGGTCGTGTTGAACTGGCGCGTTTCGTTGGGACCAACGGCATAGCGTACCTGCATAATTAGCAATTTTCAGTGGTCAGTAGTCAATTTTCAGCAAGTTGCTACAGAAGTAGCTTTTTGTCGTCCGAAAATTGGCGAATGGTTCGTTCAGAAGTAATCGTTACGTGAAATTCTACTTATCTGCCATAGCCGATAAAAACGAAACGTCCGGTAGAAGACAGCGCTTCCACCGGACGTTCACGACAAGGCAATCAGATACTTACTAGCGTCTTATATCGCCCCGGATTTCACCATTTCCGTATGTCGCTGTGTGCAGGTTTGAATAGTAATAGCCATTTCTGAAGCTATCGATCCGAGCCTGATTTGCCAGTGTGAAGCTGCCCGTAATTGGCGATGTCAGGCTAGCGAAGTTAATTTCCACCCCACCCGTACCCGTCGTCGAATTAGGCGTGATACGGTGAAAATGCCCTGCTGTTGGTGTTAGCCCACTATACGTAACGGTGTAGCTGAATACTTTGGTCGATTCATTCAGCAGCACACGCGTGGTCCCTGTGGCCGTTGTCGACACGGGTGGCCGTTCGCTGGCACCGCTCATAACGGCGGTGAAGCTGGTCGGCGCGTTCGAAACGATAGTTGGGTTCTCTTCGTCTTTGCAGGACGATACGACAAAGCCCGTTACGAGCAAGGCCAGGCCAGTCATCAGTACATTGATTCGCTTCATACCAAATAGGGATATGTTGGTTTAATAAACGCGCTAGTCACAGCACGTTCAAATGGAAGTACAACCACCTTTCCCTGGCTTTGTTCGGCTGAAGCACGCAACGGGCAGCTTTCGTAAGCCAGTTTAGGTAGAATAATTCGCGATAATAGGAATATTTCCAAAACCATCGATAATACCCTAATTTTGACCCGCAACCCGGAATCCATTTAGTATTCCGGTAGTTGTCTGAATAGGTACCCTTTTTTAAGAACTGTTATCCCCGCTTTTATTATGGCTTTTGACGTCGAGATGATTCAGCGCGTGTACGCTAACCTTGGCGAGCGCGTCGAAGCAGCCCGGCAGGTCGTGGGCAAACCGCTGACTTTG
>JAKONH010000575.1 GCA_022702045.1 Spirosomataceae bacterium | reverse complement strand
ACGCAGGTAGCGGATGTTTTCGCTGACGAGAGACATTCGGTAGCGGGTTTACTAAAGTTTTGCTAAAGATAGTTGTTTCGCCAATGAATTTGCAAAATGGGCAAATTCGTCGCGTTTTTGTTACATTCAACCAATTGAGCTTGGCTGGTTTAGGCTCTGTTGACTGACTATGCTAACGACGCCTACATCCACTGACTACCTTGATACTTTTGCCAGTGCGTTTGACGCGCAGCGCCGGAGTGCTCCCCGAATGGCACTTACAACGGCGGCTGAACGTGTTGAGCGGATCCGGCGCATTCAACGTTGGGTCGTAGCGCATGAGGCCGATATCAAGCAGGCAATGTACGCCGATTTTCGTAAGCCGTCGGCGGAGGTGATGCTGGGTGAACTGATGGCGTTGAACGCCGAGATTCGGCACACGGTCAGCAACCTGAAACGCTGGATGAAACCGCAGCGGGTGCCAACGCCCCTGAGCATGATCGGGACCATAAGCCGTATCTATCACGAACCTAAAGGAAATGTGCTGATTGTGGCACCCTGGAACTACCCGTTTGTGTTGAGCATACGCCCACTGGTATCGGCGCTGGCGGCTGGTAATGTGGCGATTGTCAAGCCATCTGAATTGACCCCGCATACGGCTGCGCTGATTAGTACGATGATTGCCGAGCTATTCCCACCCGATGAGGTGACCGTGTTTGAGGGCGACGCTGCCGTATCGACTGCCCTGCTCGACCTGCCGTTCAACCACATCTTTTTTACGGGAAGTCCGGCCGTGGGGCGTGTCGTCATGACGGCAGCGGCCAAACACCTGGCTTCGGTAACGCTCGAACTGGGCGGTAAATCGCCTGCGATTGTCGATGAGTCGGCCGATCTGGAACAGGCTGCCGGGCAGCTGGTGTGGGGTAAGTGCCTGAACAACGGCCAAACCTGCATTGCGCCTGACTATCTGCTGGTGCATGAGTCGGTCAAAGCGCCACTGATGAATGTGATGCAAACGGCGCTCACCCGTATGTACAGCCCGGATGGGCAATCGGTAGCTGCGTCGGACAGCTATGCTCGGATTGTAAATCATAGCCATTTCCGGCGCATCAAAAACCTGATCGATGATGCGTTAACGAAAGGGGCGACCCTTACGCTGGGCGGACAAATGGACTACGCCGACAACTTTATTGCGCCAACTTTCTTGGAAAACGTTACCGACGATATGCGCATCATGCAAGACGAAATTTTCGGACCGGTGCTGCCCGTGTTGACGTATCGCACACTAGACGATGCGCTGCGCATCGTGAATCAGCGCGAAAAGCCGTTGGCGCTATACATCCACAGCCGTAATTGGCAACACACGCAGTATGTCATTGATCGAACGTCTGCCGGTAATACGGTTGTCAACGATGTACTACTTCATTTCGGGCATGTCGAATTACCGTTTGGCGGGGTCAACAACAGCGGACTGGGTAAGTCGAACGGGTTTTTCAGTTTCCAGGAATTTTCTAATCAACGCGGTGTTCTGAAGCGACAGTTCGGCACGCTGAAATTCATCTACCCACCGTACACCGATCGCGTTAAAAAAGCCATCGATTTCCTTGTTCGACATTTTTAGGAAACCCATAAACGTCAACCATATACATAGCAAAAACGCCCCCTTTCTCGAACCGAAAGTGGGGCGTTTGCGTACTGGTGGGTACAGATTTCTGTGTAGTGAACCCGTTGCCGGGCTGGTGAAACCGACTGCTGATTAGTGCTTGATGCCGACGCGGGTTACAAACTGCTTCTGCTCAGGACCAACAACGAATGTGTACGAACCATCGGGCAGGGCAGACAGGTCGAAGCGGCCAACCGGACCCGAGAACGAACCCGCGTGTACTAGTACGTTTTGCGCATCGTAAATCGCTACGTTGGCATCCGATACGTTTTTAGCAGGCATTACGACTTCAACTTTGTTGTTGTTGTTGTAGGTCGTAACCGTTGGCTGAACCACTTGTTGCAGGTTACGCTCTTCGATGTTCAGAGCATTGTCCTTAATGTTCAGGCCCTGCGATAGCCACCACGACTTGTTGCCAGCTGTCAGGTAATACTGACCGTCGGGCAGACCGTTGAGGTCGAACGAAGCGGAATGCTTTTTGCTGGAAAGGGCACCTTTGTAAAGCACGTTGCCATCAGCATCGGCAATCGTTACATCAACGGGGGCGCTGGCTTGTGTATATATGCGGACTTTCTTTTGGTCGGCCTTAGCAATTTTCACCCCTTCAACAAGCGAACCGGTGTCAGCTTTGGCGACTCCTGCGCCAGCTACACTAAGTACTGATAGTAGTACAGCGATTGATAAACGGATCTGTTTCATTGGTCTGAAAGTTTTGTTTTACCGTGACAAAGGTGTGCGATAAGGCGGCTTCGATGCAAGTGGGCAAGGCCTGATCGTCAGGCTTTTAGCGAAAGTTCTTTCTTTCCTTATATTCAGTATTGGCATTGTAGGGCATTTATTAAAAAAATTCAATAAGTCCCTTGGAATAGCGCATATATTGTATTTTTCTAATATTTCTAACTTTTAGGACTTTGTATTTTTTGTAGCAAAACAAAACGTAGAAAAGTGCAAAATTTATGAAAAAGCTTTTTTGGTTACACGTTGGCCCTGTATGAGCTGGTAGTATTGTGACGCTCATCTGTAAGCGTAAAAGGACAGTCTCGCCGACGGTAGCGCTGTTAAAAGTTTGTTAACTTCCCGGTCGTCATGATTGCTGAGTACGTGCCAATTAGTAAAATGCCCTGGAGTGAGCCCAGCGTTTGGACGGCTAATGAACAAAGCAGGCCCAAAACAGTAGGTATTACGTATTCACTAACGTATCAATACAAATGGATAAAGTACTGGACGGGCAAATTGCGTTGATCACGGGAGCAAGCAGCGGTATCGGCGCGGGCGTGGCGAAATCACTGGCAGCCGCTGGCGCTACGATAATCGTTAACTACCCGGTGGCAGCCACGAAAGATGCCGCTCAGGTTGTACTCGACGAAATTACGTCGGCAGGTGGCAAAGGTATTATCGCTCAGTGCGATGTCAGCAAAGAAGACGAAGTAACCACGATGTTCGCCGACATCGTGGCTCAGTTCGGTACCCTCGATATTCTGGTC
>JAKONH010000574.1 GCA_022702045.1 Spirosomataceae bacterium | reverse complement strand
CCGCAGGTATAAGCAGCCCAGTTGAGCTGGATGGCTCGTCCACCGGCCAGCGCGCTGGCGCGTCCGGTCAGGTTACGGACAGCGGGAGCAATGACACGCACGCTCAGGGTGGCGAACGACACCAGCGATGTGGTGCCACGTGGTACGATGTCATTGACTTTCAACGTAATATCGTATGGCTGATTGCGAACGTGATTACAGTTGGTCTGCCAGTAAAAGGTAGCCGTGCCGGGCTGGGGGAGGGGCGTGCCGCCGTTGATGAGTCGCGCATAGTCAGGGCTGATGCTTAGCCCACCCGGCAAGGGCAGACCATCGGCGGTCAGATTCAACGGACCTCCAAAGGCTGTGATGCTGACGCGCTGCCCATCGGGGTCTGTAGCGTTAATGGGTTGCTGGATGAGCGTTCCCGCTTCCACGCAGAGAGAGGCTCCCTCAATCAACGGTCGTCGGTTGGGTTGATCGACGACCACAATCTGCATATCGCGGGTAACCTCACCGATCTTGACGCCGTTCCGCCATTCTTCTACGATAAAGGCAAAGTTGAACTGACCCGCACGATTAGGCGCATCCCAGCACAACTGCCCGGTTTTGGCATCGATGGTAAAGGTTGGTGTGCCGCCCGATTCGCTGGTCGTGCTGTAAACGGTCGGGTTCTGATATCTGGAAATGAACTGGCTACGGCAACCGCCTGTGCTTTCTTTGGGTCGGCTTAGGCGGTAAGCCAGGCTATCACCGTCGACATCGAACGCTGCTGGGTTATGACAAAACCGTTGGCCAATACGAGCCGAGTCCAAGGGTGGGTTAAGCAGAACTGGCGTAGAATTTAAACCAAGATTGGCCGCGATCGATATTGTCGTGGAAACGTAAAAACTGAGACTTTCTGTCGTGTTTGGTGGAGGCAGATTAATCGTTAAATTATTCCGATTGACAATAAATGCGCCTATCGTATAGGTGCCTGGGGCGGGAAATGTATGTACTGTCCGGTAAATATTGACCGATGACGTTCCGCCGTTAATGAAACGTATGGGGGTCTGGCGTGGAACCCGCTCGGTTGTGTTGTCGCCAAAACAGAATACTTGTTCGATATCTAGTGCTGCCGCGTCCTTGCCGCGTTGCTCATCAAAATAGGCGGTCAGGGTTACCTCGTAGGTAAGCGACGTGGCCGACAGGCGACGGGTGGTAATTTCGCCAGCGCGAACGTGTGTTGCCCGGCTGGTTATTGGTATGAATAGTAACCCAATGAGGAGGGCTATAAGCCCATACGTATAGAGCCAGCGCATCGTCTTAACTAGTTTTTAAGACAACGTGGCTTTGTGAAAAATCAACGTCAGATATAGATTATACGGTAGCTATTTTAATGCCCCCTGTCTGGCGGCTGACTCGTCGCAAAACAGGGGGCAGGCTATTCTAGAAAAAGACAAGCGTTCACTGCTTACATTATAGTAGTAGTCCGGCAAGTGTGGCCGACATATAGGAAGCCAACGTGCCACAAATCAGCGCCTTAAAGCCGAGACGGGCCAGGTCGCGCCGGCGTTGTGGCGCCAGTTCACCGATACCGCCCACCTGAATGGCGATCGAACTGAAGTTGGCAAAGCCACACAGCGCAAAACTGACAATGGCGATCGTCTTTGGGCTCAACGTATCCTTGATTTTAACCAGGTCGAGGTAAGCGACAAACTCGTTGACAACCATTTTCGTGCCCATCAGCGAACCCGCCTGCTGTATGTCTTTGGTCGGTACACCCATTGCCCAAGCGAAGATTGAAAACACTTTGCCAAGCAGAAAATTCAGGCTCAGAAAGTCGATGCCGATAATGTAAAAGCCGATTCGGAAGAGAATGCTATCGAGTAGGGCGATCAGGGCGATAAAACCGATCAGCATGGCAACTACGTTCAGGCCTACTTTCAGGCCCTCGCTGGCACCGGCGGCAATCGCGTCGAGCAGGTTAGCATGTGCTTTCTTGATTTCGACCATGACGACCCCCTGTGTTTCCGATTGCTGCGTTTCAGGCATGACGATCTTACTGATAACCAATGCACCTGGTGCCGCCATAATACTGGCTGCCAGTAGGTAAGGGGCTGGTACACCCAGCGAAATGTATACAGCCAACACACCCCCGGCGATACAGGCAAACGAGCCCGTCATGCTGGCCAATAGCTCAGAATTGGTCATGCCGTTGAGATAAGGCTTGATCATGATCTGCGCTTCGACCTGCCCGACGAATGTACTGGCAACGTTCGACAAGGCTTCGGCTCCACTAACGCCCATTAGCCATTTCATTGCCCGCGCCATAATGGCTACGATCCGCTGCATGATGCCGAGGTGGTAGAAGATATTGACCAGCACAGCCACGAAAATGATGGTCGGAATGACTTTAAAGAAAAAGATAAAGTTGTTGCCTGGACCAAAGGCGCGTGTCAGCACGTCAGTGCGTACCAGCGACGAGAAGACGAATTCAGCACCAACATTGGCTTTCTGTAGCAACCGGTCGACGTAATAGCCGAGTTTTTGAAACAGGCTCTGACCCAGGTCGGTCTTGAGTACGAATATTGCTAACCCAAACTGAAGCGTCAGACCGACGCCCACGGTACGAAAGTTAATTGCCTTGCGATTGTCTGACATCGCGAACGCAATGCCAAGGATAAGAACGATGCCAATGAGTCCGGTAAAACGATCCATTCAGACGTACAAATTGCGGTTAAGACGGCGAATATACGACAAAAGGAATAACGACTGGCGGGCTGGATTTGGGGATATATGGGCAAATAAATGGGGTCGCACGATCGGTCCGATGGTGCGACCCCATGAAGTCTACGTGGCGCATGCATTCAGCGTACTACTGGGCTGAACGTATGAGAAAAAGCTGGTTATATGTTCGCGATAGCGCGTTCCGCGTTTTCCTGGTACTCATCTTCAAGCTGAGCAACGTCGGTCGGTTTCTGCCTGGTCTCAAACAGGCGGGCCTCCATAGCGTCTTTCTCCGTAACATCGAAGAACAACTCATGTATGTTAACCGGTTGTTCACTTTCACCGACTTCACACTTTTTGAAGTTCCCATCTTCCATCAGCTCGTACGCGTTTACGTTGTCGCGCAGGTTATCCTGTAAAATCAGAATAGCCTGTTGTTTCACCCGGTCGTTGGCCAAGAAAAACAACGATTCGATACGTCGGTCGAAACTACGAACCATCACGTCGGCACTACCCCCGTATACTTTCGGGTCGCCGTTGTTGTGAAAATAATAGACGCGGGTGTGCTCCAGAAAGTCACCAACAATCGACCGCACGCTGATGTTTTCGCTCAATCCAGCTCGTTTCGGCCGCAAACAGCAAATACTCCGTACGATTAACCGAATCGGTACACCTGCCTGTGATGCTTTGTACAGTTCGTCAATTACCTGTTTGTCTTCCAGTGAGTTGACCTTGAGACAGATGCCGCTTGTCAGGCCACGCTGGGCGTGTTCGGCTTCGGTCTTGATCAGACGGATCAACTGATCGCGCATATCGCGCGGGGCTGTGATCAGGTAATTATATTCGTTGGGCAATGAGTGACCCGTGATAACGTTGAAGAATTCCGAGATATCGTGCGTGTACGTCTCGTTAGTCGTCAGCAGACCAATGTCGGTGTACAATCTCGATGTATCTTCGTTGTAGTTCCCCGTCGCCATGTGGGCATAGCGCACTACCCGACTCCCTTCGTTACGCACCACCAGCAACAGTTTCGTATGCGTCTTATATCGGCTGATGCCGTAGATCACAAAGCAGCCTGCTTTCTGTAGTCGCTGTGCTTCGCGAATGTTGTTTTCTTCATCGAAACGTGCTTTGACCTCGAACAGAACCGACACGTGCTTACCGTTCTCGGCGGCTTTTAGCAAGGCTTCCGTCACCCGGGAGCGTTTGGCCAGTCGGTAAACTGTGATCTTGATCGCCAGTACGTTCGGGTCTTCGGCTGCCTGTTCTAATAGTTGCAGAACCGGTTCGAAGTTGTTGTACGGGTGATGTAGCAGAATGTCGCGCTGCTTGATTGTCTCGAAAATATCATCGCTTTTCTCGCGGTTAATGCCCATCGGCTGCACCGGCGGATGCGGACTCGGCATGTCGTCCTTGAATTCCGGATTGCCGATGATTTGCCAAAGCGACGTAAAATCCAGCAGCGTGGCTGATTCAAACACGTTCAACTCGTCGATTTCCCACCGCTTTTTCAGCAGGTTCATCATCCAGGAAGCGCCCTCGTTGCCGTTGCAGTCGGTCTGCACCTCAACGCGCGTCACCCGGCCCAGCCGACGATTTTTGATCTTCTGCCGTACTTCGTCGATAAAGTCGACTTCGTCGTCGTCGTTTTCTTCCAACGTAAAATCGCCATTCCGCGTGATGCGGAATAAGTTAACCGACTCGATTTCAACATTACGATACAGCTTTTTGATGTTGTGCCGGACTACCTCTTCGATGGGCAGGAACAAGACAACGTCGTCGCGCTCGAACGTCAGGAAGCGGGGCAGGTTAGCAGGAATCTGCACGAAGGAAAGCCGCTGCCGACTATCTTCGTCTTCCGGGCGCAGGCTTTGTAAATTGGCTGCTTCGTTGTTGTGCGTGACTACACCGAAGATCAGTACCTTGGCCAGTAGCACCGGGAATGTATGCGTGTAGTCATACAGCATCGGTGTCAGCGTAGGGTAGATCGCCTTATCGAAAAAATCGGTCGCCTGCGCCTGTTCGTCAGCCGTCAGGTTTTCAAAGTCGGTAAGCTGAAGACCGTTCTCGACAAAATGCGGCAACAACTCTTCGTTGAACACCTGCTGCTGATCGCGCACAAACTGCTGGGCCGCTGAAAGCAGTGCCTTGCGGAACGGTACTTCGCGCAGGCCCGAATAATCGACCCGCTGCTTGTGGTAATCAAGGTAGTTGTACAGGCTACCCACACGAATCATGAAAAACTCGTTGAGGTTCGAAGCCGAAATAGCCAGGAACTTTAGCCGCTCCATAATCGTCCGGTTGCGCAGCGGAGCCTGCCGCTCGCGGGCCTGGTCGAGCACACGTTCGTTGAACTTGAGCCAGCTTAGGTCGCGGCTTAGGTAATTACTCTGGTCAATAACGCTGGTAACCTTCTCGCTTACTTTAACAAGCTTGTCTTTATCGGCTGGGGGCGCTGTTGTCTGGGGTTCTGAATTGCGATTCGTCAAGCGTGATACCAGATTACCTAGCATTGTTTTGTGAAGGTGTTGTGAATAGCGCATAGAGCTATAAAGTTAACGTAACAACAAAAAGGCGGGCTTGTGGCCCGCCTTGTGTTATCATTCGGTTAAATATCTACCCGGGCGTATTTGGCGTTCCGTTCGATAAACTCACGCCGGGGGGCAACTTCGTCACCCATCAACGTTGAGAACACGTGATCTGCGTCAGCGGCCGACTCGACCGTTACTATTTTCAGACTGCGCGTATCCGGATTCATCGTGGTGCTCCAGAGCTGCTCGGCGTTCATCTCGCCAAGCCCTTTGTACCGCTGTACGCTCACGTTTTCTTCCCGGCCACTACCCGCCAGTTCTTTTACGGCTGTTTCGCGCTGCGCTTCGCTCCAGCAATACCGCTCTTCTTTACCTTTCTTGATCAGATACAGCGGAGGCTGCGCGATGTAGATGTAGCCATTGTCGATCAGCGTCTTCATATTCCGGTAAAACAGCGTCAGAATCAGCGTACGAATGTGGCTACCGTCGACGTCGGCATCGGTCATGATGATGATTTTGTGGTACCGGAGTTTATCCAGGTTCATTATCGTCTCATCATCTTTCTTTTCAAGCCGTACGCCCAGAGCAGTCCAGATATTTTTGATTTCTTCGTTTTCG
>JAKONH010000466.1 GCA_022702045.1 Spirosomataceae bacterium | reverse complement strand
ACTCGCTATCTACCGCTCGGCCAACATTCCTGTTTACTTCGGCGGAACGCTTTTCGAAGCGTTCATCGTTCGCAAGCAGTTCGGTGAGTATCGCAAATTGCTCGACCGCTACGGCATGGAATACGCTGAAGTATCGGACGGGTCGATTGATATGGTACAAGACGACAAATGCGAATACATTCGTCAGTTGGCCACGCAGGTAACCGTTCTGTCAGAAGTAGGTTCGAAGGACGAAGCCAAGATTATCCCGCCCTACAAGTGGATTCAGTTGATGAAATCCGAACTACAGGCTGGCGCCTGGAAAGTAATCGGCGAAGCCCGCGAAGGGGGTACAGTCGGTTTGTTCCGGTCGAGTGGTGAGGTACGTCAAGGGCTGGTCGAAGAGATTCTGACACAGGTTCCTTCTGAAAGCGTTCTGTGGGAAGCCCCGCAGAAAGAGCAACAGGTATGGTTCGTCAAACTGCTGGGTGCCAACGTCAACGTCGGCAACATCGCTCCGCACGAAGTTATCCCGCTCGAAACCATCCGGTTGGGCCTTCGTGGCGACACCTTTACCCATTTTTTGGATAAGCTATAAGCGCGTTCAAGGTTTGTGCCGGGCCGCCGGGCGGTTCAAGGGTTAAGGTTGTGGACCATCAAAACCTTAACCCTTGAACCATAAACTTTAACCCAATTCACCAAATGGACCTTATTAAATCGCTGCTTGACTTTCTGCTGCATCTGGATCGTTACCTTGACCTGTGGGCCAACACATACGGCGTGCTGCTTTACGCGATCCTGTTTCTGATCGTGTTCACCGAAACAGGCTTAATCGTCATGCCGCTGTTGCCGGGTGATTCGTTGCTGTTTGCAGCCGGTGCACTGGCCGCCCGCGACACCAATGAACTGAGTGTGGGAGTCATTATACCGTTGCTGATCGTAGCAGCGCTGCTCGGTGATAATGTCAACTACTTTGTTGGTCGAACGCTGGGTAATCAGATCAAGATGCGCGAACGGATTCTATTCTTCAAGCGCGAGTACATCTTCGAGACGGAGAAATTCTACGCCAAATACGGTGGCCGGACGGTCATTATGGCCCGCTTCATTCCAATCGTTCGTACGATTGCGCCCTTCGTGGCGGGTGCTGGCAGTATGATCTACAGCACGTTTATTCGTAACTGTATCTTGGGCGCTATCCTGTGGGTAACAAGCATTACACTGATCGGTTATTTCCTGGGCAATCTGGAAGTTGTTCAGAAGAACTTCGAGTTCGTTGTGTTCGGTATCGTCGGCATCTCGCTGCTACCAATTCTGTTCGAAGTCGTTAAAAAACGGTTGGCTTAACGTACGTTTAAGGTTTAGGGTCTGAAAGTCAAGGTTATGCCGCTGCTGCTGACGTTAAACCTTGACTTTCAGACCCTAAACCTTAATACATGACTACTTACGGCCTGATTGGCTATCCGTTGACGCACTCGTTTTCGCAGTGGTATTTCACCGATAAGTTTACCCACGAAGGCATCATTGACAGCCGATACGAACTGTTCGAAATGCCCGACGTAGCGACGGCCCTGCCCGCTTTGCTTCAACGCCCGGACCTGCGCGGCCTAAACGTAACTATCCCCCACAAACAGACTGTATTGCCTTACCTCGATCGACTCGATGCGTCGGCCGAAAAAGTCGGTGCTGTCAACGTTATCAAGGTCGAAGCCGATGGTACCCGTACGGGCTATAACTCCGATTATTACGGGTTCCGACAGTCACTGGAGGAGTGGCTGGCATCGCTGAACCGCACAACCACCAACTTACAGGCGCTGGTGCTGGGCACGGGCGGTGCCTCGAAAGCAGTCGTCGCGGCTCTCTCCGATCTGGGTATTCCTCACAAAGTAGTATCGCGCAACAAAACACCCGCCAACCTGTCCTATGATGAATTACCAGCGGTAATAAGTCAGTACACATTACTGATTAACTGTTCCCCTGTTGGGACATACCCTAACGTTGCCGAA
Organism: Spirosomataceae bacterium; assembly: GCA_022702045.1. GTDB lineage: Bacteria > Bacteroidota > Bacteroidia > Cytophagales > Spirosomataceae > Spirosoma. Next base: position 4,481 of record JAKONH010000466.1, on the reverse strand, counting down.
GCCCCGGCCCTCCCCTATGAGCAACTAACCGATCGCCATTTGCTTTACGATCTGGTTTACAATCCCGCTGAAACACGTTTTATGCACCTCGGTCAGGAGCGTGGTGCAGCTACCATGAACGGCTACCAAATGCTGGTACTACAAGCCGAGAAAGCGTGGGCGATCTGGCAGGAGTAAACACAGTTTGTGGTTCGTGGTTTGTTGTTTGTTGTTGGTTAACGCCTGACGATCTGGCGTACACCACGAACTACAAACTACAAACGTATGCCCCTATCTGTTTTTGCTGTTATTCAGGCGAAGCCCGGCGCGGAAGCCAATCTGCGTAATGGTCTGTTCAATCTGGTCGCCAAAGTGCGCGAGGAAGACGCCTGCCTGCTCTACGAACTGTACACCAGCGAAGAGCATCCCGAGCATTTCATCATGCATGAGCTGTGGACTGATGCCGCTGGTCTGGCTGCCCATAATCAGATGCCGCACATGCGTGAATTTGGCGCACTGGCTAAAGACTGGCTGGCCGCCCCCGTCGAGCTAACGACGAAAGAAGTATAGTAGGGACGGACTACACGCGACTTACCCAGGCATGAACGAACTTCTTTTCCAGAACGCGACCGTCTTTCTGGACGATCGCTTCCTGACCGGTGCATCCGTACACGTTGCCAACGGGCGCATTCAAGCAATAACTGATCAGTCACTTGCAAAAGCCTCTGCGGGCGCAACGATAATTGATTTGGCCGATGACTATCTGATTCCGGGACTGGTTGATTTACAGCTATACGGTGGCTCCCAGCTGTTTCTCAATGAAATTCCGACGCCCGATACGGTCCGGCACATTTTCGATACGCATAACCGCAACGGTACAACTACCCTGCTGCCGACCATACATTCCACGTCGCTGGATGTCATGCAGCAGGCAATAGACGCCGTTGCCGTCGTGCGCACAGAGAATCCGCTAGGTGTTCCAGGTATTCACGTAGAGGGGCCTTATTTCAACCCAATCAAGCGAGGAGCCCATAGTGCCGCCTTTGTACGTGTTCCCGACGAAGCAGAACTGACCACACTGTTCGGTCGTAACGCCGACGTCATTCGTATTCTGACGTTAGCACCAGAAATAATGCCACCGGACCGACTGGCCCAGTTGTTTGCGCTCAAGCATCCCAACACGCGCTTATCGCTGGGGCATAGCAACGCTACTTACCGGCAAGCTACGGATGCGCTCAATACAGGACAGATTCCGCTGGCGACACACCTGTACAACGCCATGCGTGGATTTGAGAGCCGTGAGCCGGGCGTCGTCGGCGCTATTTTCGACCATCCAACCGTTTGCACCAGTCTGGTGGCCGATGGTTACCACTGCGACCCAGCGACAATCCGCATTGCTCACCGAATCCTCGGCGACCGGCTCTTTCTGATCTCCGACGCGCTGTTTGCAGCACCGCCCGGTGTGGAGGGTCCCCGTCCTACATTCACGCTGGGCGAGTTTGTCGTGCATTACGCCACCGACCCGAATGGTCCTGGACGATACATGAACGACGAAGGGAAGCTGGCGGGATCGGCACTGACTCTGATCGATTGTGTACGCGTCTGCGTTGAAAAGGCCGGGTTACCGCTGGCAGATGCCCTGCGTATGGCAACCAGCATACCAGCCGATGTTGCTGGACTGGGCGACCAAATTGGACGCATCCAGACCGGACATGCCGCCCGGCTCGTTCGACTCGATAAATCGCTAACCGTTCAGACCGTCTGGCAATAATCGCCATCAACTACCAGCATTGAAAGCAGCTTCCAAATCGGGAGCTGTTCTTTTTTATATCCTATTCCAGAGCTAAACCGCTCTCAGGTGATTTCCATACGGCAAAACGGCTTTCTCTTCATGTATACCAAATCATACAACAGCATTACAAATACAGACGACGATAAAAATATAATCAATATCATTTTCTATTGAACTTTTTCAAATAATCAATATTTTATTTTATATTTCTATTTTATTTCAAAATAATAGATCACACTTTTAACAAAGTACAACAAAACCTACGGCTCACCAATCGCGTAATGTGGGACCGTCGCTGCTATTCTTTTCGGTTATAATTAACAATCGCACCGCCCCCTGGGTGAGTACGTATTGCGTCTATTCAGTAGGCTTTTCGTTTCTATCTAACAGCCCCAAAAAAGGCTGACTGGCTTTGTATTGTTCAAATTTTAGCAAAATATCTGTATTCATTTCTACCAACGATTGCGAGTAAACTGGCTGCATTCTCTCTAACGAACCTACAGTAACCATGATCAGACCATTACCCATCCATTACAGCCTACGCCTGACGCTGGCTATGCTAATGCTAGTCGCATTGCTCCCCGGCACGGCGCTCGCCCAGGCCAAACGTATTACCGGCAAAATCGTCACGTCGAACCAGGAAGCCATTCAGGGTGTCAACGTAATGGTAAAAGGCACCAACAAAGGCGCTATCACGGACAGTCAGGGTACATTCTCGCTAGAGGCCGACCCTACGAATACACTCATTATCAGCTTCATTGGCTTTAAATCGAAAGAAGTTCGCGTTGGCACGAGCCCTACTCTTGCGATAACACTCGACGAAGATGCATCCCAGCTTACCGAACTGGTAGTGACAGGTACGCGCAACACCGGCCGCACCATTTTGGAGACACCCGTCCCGGTTGATGTCATTTCGATTAAAGACATCATGGGCGACCTCCCCCAGATCGATCTGGCACAAATGCTGGCCTTCGTAGCGCCCAGTTTTAACGCCGTTCGCAATCAGGGGGGTGACCTCGACTCACACGTCGACCCGATTCAGCTACGAAACCTGGCGCCTAACCAAACGCTCGTGCTGGTCAATGGAAAACGACGGCACAGCTCGTCGCTACTGATTACGACGACCGCCGTGGGCAGCCCATCGACCTCTGTCGATATGATGACCATTCCTGCGGCTTCGATCGATCGGGTAGAGATTCTCCGCGACGGAGCAGCGGCTCAGTATGGCTCAGATGCGGTGGCCGGGGTCATCAACATTATCCTGAAAAAAGGGACAAACAAGCTGACCAGTAGCCTGACGGGCGGGGGCTACCTAAACTCAGGCGGGCAAGCCGGCAATCTGACCAGCGCGGGCAAACCGGATGGTTTTAATTACCAGTTCGACGCAAACTACGGCTTTAAAATTGGCGACAAGGGGTATTTGAACCTGACAGGGCAAATCACCCAGCGTCGACCAACGGTACGTCCGTTCGTCAACGACTGGCAGATCTACGACGACACCTACCTGAACAACCTCCGCACCGACAAATACGGCCGGCCCATTATTACCAACCCTGAACTGATTTCGGCTCAGGCGGCTGGTAACAGTTCCCTGATTAGTTCGCTGAAAACGCAGGATGGTTTGTTGAGCGCCCGCAACTACACCCCCGCCGACTTCGCTGTCTATGCCGGTATGCCGGGGATTACGCTGGGTAGTACGTTCTATAACGCTGGTTACGAAATCAGTCCGAATACGACGCTTTACAGCTTTGGCGGCATTTCGTACAAGTATTTGAAAGGGTTCTCCTGCTACTACCGTCGGCCGGGCCAGACAGATCGGTTCAATTACCTGCTTTATCCAAACGGATTCCGGCCACAGCTAACGACCAATACTGGCGATATATCGAACACGGTAGGTATTCGGAGCAAAATGGGCGAATTCAGCGTTGATTTCAGCAACACGTTTGGTCGTAATACCTCTCAGATTGGCATGGTCAATACGTTCAACGCGTCGATTGGCGCCAACTCGCCGGTCAACATGACTATTGGCACCAACCAATTCACACAAAACTCGACTAACCTCGACTTCTCACGCTATTTCAAAGACGTGATGAGCGGCTTGAACGTAGCATTCGGCGCAGAGATGCGAGTCGAAAACTACAAAATCATACGCGGACAGGAAGAAAGCTACGCTTATGGCGATGCTGGTATTCTGACCGCAACCGCAGCCGGCTTACTGACCGGCCCGGACGGAAAGCCTCTACAGGATAACAGTGCGCAGCCTATCGTAGGAGCCAATGGTCAGCCGTTATCGGTTTACGCAGGGCAGCAGATCACGGTAAAAAACTTTGCAGCAAACTGCCAGTGCTTCTCGGGTTTCGGGCCAAAAGATGAGCGCAACGCCTTTCGCACGACGATGGCAGCTTATCTCGATACCGAGCTTGAAGTAACGCGCAAACTGCTGCTGGCAGCAGCCCTGCGGGTTGAAAACTACTCCGACTTTGGCGGGGTCAGTATCGGCAAGCTAGCTGCCCGGTATACCGTTACGCCCAACCTGACCATTCGTGGGTCGATTGCAACGGGCTTCCGGGCGCCTTCTCTTCAGGAGCTAAACTACACGCACACGACAACGGCCTTCGTTCCCGACGCCAACGGGGTTCCGCAACCACTCGATGTGACAACTTACCCAACCAACAGCACAGCCGCACGGGCACTGGGCATCAAGGGATTA
>JAKONH010000430.1 GCA_022702045.1 Spirosomataceae bacterium | reverse complement strand
TGGCAAGATTACATCGGCTGATGGTAACCCTGTTGAGGCCGTAACGATACGTCTAAAAGGGACCCGTCAGGGCGCTATGTCGACCGCTGAAGGAACGTATGAGGTAAAAAATATTAAGGCGGGCGAGTATACACTGCAAGTTTCGCTGATAGGTCTGGAGACGAAAGAACAGGCTGTCAGCGTGCAGGCTGGTCAGGTTACAGACGTACCAACGATCGTGCTGAACGAGAACACCAATCAGTTGCAGGAAGTCATGGTGACCGCTGGCCGTGGCAAATACACCGATCCAAACGTATCGTCGTCATTGCGACTGGCGGCACCGGTCATCGAGATTCCGCAGAATATTCAGCTGGTCACCAGCAAAGTCCTGGCCGATCAGCTGGTTACCAGTATGAGCGACGGCGTTATTCGTAACGTCAGCGGAGCGACAAAGCTCGAACACTGGGGGGATATGTATTCGCGCGTTAATGCACGGGGCGGCCGGTTGTCGGCCTTTCGTAATGGCATGAACATTACGTCGTCCTGGGGTCCGCTGAATGAAGACATGAGTTTTGTCGACCATATCGAGTTCGTGAAAGGACCGGCCGGCTTTATGATGTCGAACGGCGACCCGACGGGTATTTACAATGTCGTGACCAAGCGCCCAACTGGCGTCACCAAAGGCGAAGCTAGTTTGCTATTAGGCAGCTACGATTTTTACCGGGCATCGCTCGATCTGGATGGCAAACTAAGCGCCGACGGTCGACTACTCTATCGTTTCAATGCGATGGGCCAAACCAAAAACTCATTCCGGCCCTATGAATTCAATAATCGCTACAGCATTGCACCGGTCATCAGCTACCGCCTGAACGATCGCACTACGCTAACAGCCGAGTACATCTACCAGTACTCAAAAATGTCGAACGTAGGCAGTTTTTACGTCTTCGACACGCGTGGCTACGGCACCCTTCCCCGCGATTATACCTTTGCTGAACCGGGCCTCGACCCCACTACGGTTAACGACCACAACCTGACGCTCAACATGCAGCATCAGATCGCGCCAAACTGGAAAATTACGGCCCAGGGGTCGTACTTTAACTATCAGCAGGTGGGCAACTCAATGTGGGTCAATTCTGTTGCGACCAACGGCAACGTAGTCCGGTACGTGGGCATTTGGGATGCTTCGAACATCATGAAATTTGGTCAGGTGTTCGTCAACGGCACAGCGCAGACAGGTGGTATTCAGCACCGGCTATTGGCCGGTCTGGACCTGGGAAACAAAGAGTACTTAGCCGATTTTAATCAGTCGTTTACATTGGATACGGTTGGATCGTTCAATATCTATCGGGATGGTAACGCCCGCAGCGTGCCTAAATACGGCTTTCCTCGTTTCGACCGGGACCGAAGCCTGGCCCAACGGGCCGGATCGAGCTTCATCAACCAGTCCTATACCGGTTTCTACGCGCAGGACGAACTGGGTTTTCTCGACAACCGCATTCGCCTGACGCTGGCCGGGCGCTACACAGACGTACGTCAGAACGCGTATACAACCATCACAACCGGCAAACGCTTCACCCCACGGGTAGGCCTGAGCGTTTCGCTCGACCCGCAAACGGCGGTTTACGCCCTGTATGATCAGTCATTTGTACCGCAAGCCGGCATCCGACGCGACGGTGGTGAAGTAAAGCCCGTCACTGGCAACAACCGGGAGATCGGCATCAAACGTGACTGGTTCGGTGGTCGCTGGAGCACAACGCTCGCCCTGTACAGCATTCTGCAAAACAATCAGAACGCAGCCGACCCGACCAACCGGGCAGGTGAGCAGTTCGTCGTTCAGTTCGGCCAGACCAAAACGCAGGGTATCGAATTCGACCTGCGCGGGGAAATCGTCCGTGGGTTGAACCTGGTTGCCAACTATGCGCTGACCGATTCAAAAATTTCGCAATCGGCAACGGAATCGCTGATCGGCAACAAAGTACCCGGCTACGCCAAGCATAATGCCAACGCTTGGCTGAGCTACCGCGTACAGCAGGGCGTATTGCGTGGCTTCGGCGCGTCGCTCGGTTTCACCTACCAGGGCGAGCGTACCACCTGGGCCTGGACCGGTGCAACGGGACAGCAGGCATTACCTGACTATTTTAAACTTGACGGTGGGCTGTTCTGGGAGCAGGACCGGTTCCGGGTTACGGCTAACGTATTCAACATTGCTGACACCTACCTATATTCAGGTTCGCCTTATCTGAGCTATTATTACTGGCAGGCTGAGCCGGGCCGTAACTCACGCGTCGGCGTAACGTACAGCTTCTAGGTCTCCAGTTATACCTGGCAACTTATTGATCAGCCCCTGACTCCCCGGCGACGACCTGCCGAACGGGGTCAGGGGCTGACTTTTTTGGCCGTAATTCGTTATATTTGGTAAACTGACTTGCTACCTATGGATCAGCAACTGCGCACGCTACACCCACCGCATGACTACCGGTTCGACGACGATTTTTTCTTTGCCCTTTGCCAGGCAAACGAAACGCTCCGTCTGGAACGCGATGCCAGCGGAAACATCATATTTATGCCACCCACCGGATCAGAAACAGGACGTTACAACGCCAACATATCTGGCGAATTATGGAATTGGAATCGACGTACCGAATTGGGGTACATATTCGACTCTTCGACAGGCTTCATGCTACCCAATTCAGCCGTGCGGTCACCGGATGCATCCTGGGTCGCTAAAGAACGATGGGACACGCTGACAATCGATGACCGTCAGGGATTTGCGCCTATCTGCCCGAACTTCGTCATTGAAGTTCGCTCCAAGACGGATAGCTTGAAAGACCTGAAGGAAAAGATGAAAGAATACCGGGACAATGGTACACGGCTTGGCTGGCTCATCGACCGGGCGGGGCAGCAGGTATTTATTTATCGTGAGAATGGCTCCATCGAGATCAAACAGGGTAGCTCCGTCCTCCTGTCCGGGGAAGACGTTCTCCCGGATTTTTCCATTTCGCTCCCGCTGTAACCCTGCCGAACAAATCCGAAAAACGCACTGTTCTCCTTCTGTCCATCGCTTCGCTCCATCCAATCATTTCAGCAGTCAACAACTCAATCATTGATACATGAAAGGCTTTCAATTTTCAGATTACGTACCGCCCGAACAGCAAGGTGGCAGCGACTTCGATAAGTTGCTCAACATTTTCCAGCAACTGCTGCTGCTGACCTCGGGCGATGTTGAACAGGCAATGTCGTGGATGAGTCAACTTGACCGGCAGTATGGCCTAACCGACGATAAATATGGCATCGGCAACTTCTTCGATGACCTGAAAGAAAAGGGTTACCTGACGGAGAAGAACGAAGAAGGCAAGATTATGATGACGCCCAAAAGCGAACAGACCATTCGTCGGTCGGCGCTGGAGGAGATATTTGGTAAGCTTGAACGGTCGAAGTCCGGCGGTAATCACAACACCCCCTACACGGGTTCCGGCGACGAGCTGAGCAGCGACCTGCGGACGTATCAGTTCGGTGATACGCTGGAACAGATTTCGATGACCGAATCCATCAAGAACGCGCAGATCAACAGTGGCGTCGATGAGTTCCGGTTGATGGAACGCGATCTGGAAGTTACCGAGAAAGAGCAGAAATCGCAGACCTCGACAGTACTGATGATCGATATCAGTCACTCGATGATTCTTTATGGCGAAGACCGGATTACGCCCGCCAAAAAGGTAGCGCTGGCGCTGACGGAGCTGATTAAGACCAAGTATCCGAAAGATACACTCGACATTGTCGTTTTCGGCAACGACGCCTGGCAAATTCAGGCCAAAGACCTTCCCTACCTGGAAGTTGGGCCCTATCATACCAACACGGTCGCCGGGCTGGAACTGGCAATGGACCTGCTACGTCGCCGGAAAAATAAGAACAAGCAGATTTTCATGATTACGGATGGAAAGCCAACCTGTCTGAAAGAGGGGATCAAGTATTACAAAAACTCGTTTGGTCTCGACCGTAAAGTAGTTAGTAAAACGCTGACCCTGGCTGCTCAGGCTCGTCGGCTGGAGATTCCAATCACAACATTCATGATTACGTCTGACCCGTATCTGAAACAGTTCGTGCAGGAGTTTACGAAGGTCAACAACGGCCGGGCCTACTACAGCGGTTTACAGGGCCTGGGGAATATGATGTTCGAAGACTTTCAACGCAACCGCCGGAAGAATATCAAGGGATAGATCATTATTACGTCCACTGCGTATATACCCGGCCAATGCATCACATGCTTTATCTTGTCAGAACATTACAGAAAGTCGGGACTTTGGTCCCGACTTTTCTTTTAGCGATGACATTAACTGGTGGTTTTTCTCAAACAAACACCGCGCTGACCAAGTCTATCTCTACTTACCTGCACACCTTACCTGCGTCGGTAACGGTCAGTCTGGCCGTACAGTCACTGACGGATAGCAGCGTGGCGATGGTCGTCAATGCAGCAAAACCGGTCCCCTCGGCGAGTGTGATCAAACTACCGATTATGATCGAGGTAATGGAGCAGGTAAAAGCCGGAACGCTCGATCTGTCGGACATTCATATTCTGACCGATTCGGAAAAAGCCGGGGGAGATGGTATACTGAAAAACTATTCGCATCGGAGTCGCATCAGCTACGCCGACCTGCTTCGCCTGATGATGGTATACAGCGATAACACAGCCACCAATATTTTCATCAACGAATTGGGAATGGCTGCTGTTAACGCCCGCATCAGGATAATGGGTCTGAACAACACGCGCCTGAATCGGGCGATGATGGACACCACGGCTGCCCGGCAGGGCCGCGACAACTACGTAACGGCAGCGGATATGAATCGGCTCTTGAGTCTATTATATCGGCATCAACTGGCAACACCCGTGCTTTGCGAGCAGATGCTCGACATCCTGAAACAGAACGAAGATACACTAACCATTCCCCGGCTGCTACCAAAACCAACCGTGGTCGCGCATAAAACAGGCACGCTTGCTTACGTCCGGGGCGATGCAGGCATTATCTACGCTCATCAACCCTTTTTGCTAACCGTACTGGTGGAGGGCGCATCGACGTCCGACGCGGAACGTATCATTGCGGAACTGGCACTGATTTGCTACAACATACTTCGTTAACACTTTTTCAGAGCGTATTAAAACAGTAAGAGGCAGGCTATCGGCACCAGAAATAGCGAGATGATCGACGAAAATGTAACGAGAATCGATGCGTCTTCGGTTTCGGTGTCGATGTAAGTGGCGAAAACAACCAGATTGGCCGCAATCGGGAACGTCGCCATCAACAGCATCAGTTTCTGTTCATCACCTTCCAGTTGCCCGATCAGGAGCGATTCGAGCCAGACCAGCAGACCGAGAATGAGCGCGGCTGCTATGTAACGTATGGCCATTATCTTGCTAAACTGAGCATAAGCGACTTTTTTAATATCAACGGCTGTCAGCGTAACACCGATGATGATCATACCCAGTGCCGATAATGTCCAGCTGGCTCCTTTCATCACCGACTCCAGCGACTCTGGCATTTTTACACCGTAGGCGTTGGCAATAATGGCAGCAATCAGCGCGTAGATAGCCGGAATTTTCAGCACGTTTTTGATCGAGTCTTTAACGTCCATGTCCTTACTACGCGATACCAGATAGTACCCTACCGTATCGCCATACAGCACGTTGCCCATATAGGCACTGATGATCAACGGCATTTTCTCCTCACCGAAAAGCGCCATAACGACAGGAATCCCAAACCAGCCGATGTTAAAGTACGAAAACGAGCAGCGCAGTAAGTCAGGGTGAACGTCGCTGCCGAAGCGCCGGTTAACAAGCTCCGCCGGAATATTCATTAACGCTGCCAGCAGAAAAACAATTGACATAGCCGTGGCCAGTTGGGCCGGCTCCGCCTTCAGGATATTGTCGAAAATAACCAGCGGGATCAATACGTACAGTAGCAGACTTGATATCGGCTTGCTTTTCAGCCCGAGCCACCGACTGGCGACATACCCAAGTATGATAAATCCGTACAGGGGTACGACGTTAGTGAGTAGCTC
>JAKONH010000407.1 GCA_022702045.1 Spirosomataceae bacterium | reverse complement strand
CGCGCGAGAGCCGCAGGCTGATGCGCAGGTTGGGCGCGGGGGTCCAGCCCGGCAGCGACTGTTCCGTAACAACGCTCCATGAACCGCTTAGCCCCGGCTGGGTATCAATCGGCAAACGACCCAAATCCTGCCAGATCGGACCGTCGACGGGACGTACCTGCAAGCCGATAACCAGTTGCCCACCGCCCTGATGCCAGACGTTGACCAGCCACTCGGGGCGACGGCGTATCTGTAATACCTGTTCGACCAATACGCGCCCGACTGAATCCAGCGACCAGAGGGTGCCCCGGTACTCATATCCATCTTCGGGGGCATGTAGAAGCAGTACATCGGTAATTGACAGCGCTGGTTGCCGGTTATTGAATTGGCTATCGACGAGGTCTGTATCGGTTGGTGTTACCATTTTTCTGGTCCACGTTTACGGAGGGGGCAGCTTTTCTTGCCGGGCTGGCTTGATGCCTAACCGCAGCGTTATCGCTTTGTTAAAAGAACGTATATACACCTATTGGAATCAGGCGATTACACAAATTATAAACAAGATACTCATTTAGCAAGGATGTTACGAACAGCAGCGTAGCAAATAGCCGATTTAATGACGTATCTGTTAACTCACTCATCAGCTGATTTACAGCAGGTTTAACTTACTCAGCAGTTCAGACCGATTTGCCCGGCTGATTGGGATCACCTTATCGCCAATTACCAGCGTATTTTCCTCGATGTCGACGATTTTGTGTAGATTAACAATGTATGAACGATGAACACGGGCGAAGGAACTACCTAAGTTTTCTTCCAGCGATTTCATGGTCATATACGCCAGATAGACCTGCGTTTCCGTGACAATCCGAACATAGTCGCCCACGTTTTCAATGTAATTGATTACCCCGATCGGTATCCGGATGAATCGACCATCGACCCGGATGACGAGGGTGGGGGGGTCGGGGGTCAGATCCGGTCGGCGCAGTTGATACCGCTCGACAACACGATCAACAGCCGTGCAAAAGCGAGGCCAGTCGATGGGTTTTTTCAGGTAATCGACCACCTGATACTGGTATGCAGCGTATGCATACTCAATCTTACTAGTCGTTAGTACGACTAGAGGGTCGGCAATCATTCGTTTCAGCAAATCGAACCCCGACAGGCCCGGCATTTCCACGTCGAGCCAGAGTAAATCGACGGCCTGTCGATCAAGAAAGTTCAGCGCGGTCCGGGCATTGTCGAAGGACCCCAGCACAGTCAGCATCTCATGACGGAGACAAAACCGTTCGAGTGACCTGCGGGATAGAAATTCATCTTCGACAATCAGACAAGTCAGGATCATGTACTTAAATGCAAACGCTTCTGCAATTCAGCCTGCAATAGGGGCATCATTCGAGTGAGTTCCTGCACAAGATCATCGCACCGTTGCTCGATCCGGTCAAGGGGCTGCTTTTTGTGAATAGCCTGTTCAAGTTGCTCCAGATCAGCTTCCAGACCAGTCAGACCAACCATCGGAAACGTCGGCCGGATCTTATGGGCAAGCTGGGCCAGTTCCGGTAGTTGCCCCGCCCGGCACAGTGCCGGCAGCCCTGTCACGTCCGGCACAATGTCACCAAGAAAGGCCGCAAACATCTCCGACGCATAAGCAGCATCATCTCCATACAGCTCATCCAATCGCTGGTAGTCCAGTTCGTCCTGCACAACCGAAACTGCGCGCCCCTTCGCATCAGCGCTACCTTTGGGCTGATTGCTAACGGGGGCGTAGCGTCGCAGTACATCGATCAGTTGCATCGGTTCAAACGGTTTTGCCAGAAAATCGTTCATGCCTGCCTGTGTCGCCATCTCGCGCTGATCCAGCATTGCCGAAGCCGTGAGCGCGACGATGGGCGTAAACAAATTAGGATTGGGCGTTTTGCGAATGGCCTCTGCGGCTTCGTAGCCGTTCATGATCGGCATCTGAACGTCCATCAGAATAACGTCGTACACCTTTTGCCGGGCCAGTTCGACCAGTTCGGCCCCATCCGATGCCATACCGAACGGAATCATCCATTTGGCTAACAGAGTGCTGATGTACTTCTGATTCAGGGGATTGTCTTCCGCTATCAGTACCCGACACTGGGGTATGTCTGTCGATGCTACAACCACCGGACCAGGGTTGCTGACGGGCGCGACCAGGTCGCGGCTCTTCAGAAACGACAGTGTAAACATAAACTGCGTCCCGACACCAACCTGACTGCGAACCGAAATCGTACCACCTTGTAATTCAACCAGTTCTTTGGTGATGGCCAGCCCTAGTCCGGTACCTTTCGGTTTATGGGCCGATGGGTTTACCTGCCTGAACTTTTGAAAAATCGAATCCAGCTTTTCTGCCGGAATGCCAATACCCGTATCGCTGACGGTGAAATCGATAACGTATTCATGTTCATCCTCCCGGCGAACACGAGCCGTTATCTGAATACTCCCTTCTTCGGTAAACTTCTCGGCGTTACCAATCAGATTCAGCAGAATCTGGTTCAAAATCAGATCGTCGCCCACGACATTACCCCGAATTCGGGTGTCGAGCAGGACGTCGATCGTTACCGGACGGTTCGTCAGCTTCATCTCGAACACTTTCTGCGTCGAATACAGCAGCGTGCTTAAATCGAACGGGCGCAGGTTCATTTCGATGCGCCCAGCTTCGATCTTGGTCATGTCGAGCAAATCAGAAATCAGCCGGTGTAAGAAATCAGCCGACGTCTTCAGCGAGTCGATGTACTCGTGCTGCTGTGGATTGAGCGGGGTATCCAGCAACAGGTGCGACATACCGATGATGGCATTGAGGGGTGTGCGGATTTCGTGGCTCATGTTGGCCAGAAACTGCTTTTCGGCCATTCGGGCATCCTCGGCTACCTGGCGAGCCGCGGCTAGTTCCAGCTCGAGTTCTTTGCGCTGGGTCAGGTCATAATGAATGCCCATCGACCCAACCAGGTTACCCAGTTCATCGTAGATCGGCACACCACTAACCAATACCCAGATGCGAGTGCCGTCTTTACGAATTAATTGAAGTTCATACGAACCGGAAAGGCCCTGCTGCCGACTCTTCAACTGCTCGTTAACCAGCGTTTCGAATTCGGACGGAATCAGTGTGTCATTGATATTATGCCCGACCAGTTCATCCTCCGTATAGCCCAGCATTCGACAAAACCGCTCATAGACCCGTAGGATAATATCATGCCGATCAACCTCGATCAAACCCAGGTCCATCTTGTTCATGATACCCCGGTACTTCTCCTCGCTCCGGCGGATTAGCTCGCGGGCATGAAACTTGCCGGTGACGTCGCGGTACATCCACAGTGTACCCAGTTTACGGCCTGCCAGCACGATTGGCACGTAATCGCGTTCCAGAATTCGGCCATTGCGCAACCGAATTTCGTCTCCTTCTATTAGTTTTCGTTCGCGCAGCAGCTCATCCAACCTAGCGTTAAATGCAGCGACCTCACCCAGTACGTGCTGTGCCGACCCGGCCGACTGCCGATGCGATTGTCCGCGTAATTGATCAGGCTGAATGGGTAAATCGAAAAGCGTACAATACTGCTGATTAGCCAGAATAATTGCTCCCCGCTCATCTTCAACCAGCACGCCCGCGTGCAGATTGGACAGTAGGGTTGAAAAGCGAATCTCGGTGGTCTGCAACGCCTGTTCGGCATTCCGACGGGCGGTTATGTCCCGCGCGACGCCAACCATTTCAACGATTTGCCCATCAGCTTCGATGAGCCGGACGGTTTGTCCGATCCATACGCGCCGACCGTCGCGGCTTTTGGCGGCAAACTCGTAATACGTGCTTAGCGTTCGCTCATGCACCATCTGCTGGTAGAACTGCGCCATTTCCTGCCAGCATTCGGGCTGCACCAAATGTGTAAAGTGACGCCCGATAACGGTATCCTGCCGGAAGCCCAGCACCTTCTCGACGGCGGGACTGACGTAAGTAAACAGGCCCTTAAGCGACACTTTGTAGATAATGTCGTCGACGGAGTCGATCAACTGCCGGTAGCGCTGTTCGCTTAAATCGAGTTCGATCAGCTTGCGCTGAATCTCTGTTTCCAGATTTCCGTTGAGCCGCTGCAGGGCTTCGTTGGCATGATATAGCTGCCTGGCCTTGTCTTCCAGAATAGCCTCGGCCTGAC
>JAKONH010000565.1 GCA_022702045.1 Spirosomataceae bacterium | reverse complement strand
AGCTGACGAAGTTTTCGGGTTTAATTTTTATCTTTGCGGCCTTTGAAAAAAAGTAAGCCGTTCTTTTTCAGTGCTGATCTGCTATGAAGTTATCCGAATTTAAATTCGATCTGCCCGACAGTCTCATTGCCAAATACCCGGTTGAGCGGGGCGAATCGCGCCTGATGGTCGTTGACCGTAAGGCCAAAACCATTGAGCATAAGCAGTTTTCAGACATACTGAGCTATTTCAACGATGGCGATGTAATGGTCATCAACGACACGAAAGTGTTTCCTGCCCGCCTGTACGGCAACAAAGAAAAAACCGGTGCCAAGATTGAGGTGTTCCTGCTCCGTGAGCTGAACCGCGAGATGAAGTTGTGGGACGTACTGGTTGATCCCGCCCGCAAAATTCGTGTCGGCAACAAACTCTATTTCGGCGACAGTGATCTGGTAGCCGAAGTTATCGACAACACAACGTCGCGAGGCCGTACCATCCGGTTCCTGTTCGATGGTAATCATGACGAGTTCATGAAAGCAGTCGATGAGTTGGGCGAAATGCCGATTCCGCGCGAAATTAATCGCGATGTGGAAGAAGCTGACCGCGATTACTACCAAACCGTTTTTGCCAAGCATGTCGGTGCGGTAGCGGCTCCTACTGCGGGCCTGCATTTCACCCGCGCTATGATGAAGCGAATGGAGATCAAAGGCATTCACTTTGCCCCCGTCACGCTGCATGTCGGGCTGGGTACGTTCCGGCAGGTCGATGTAGAAGATCTAACCAAGCACAAAACCGATTCGGAGAATTACCGCATCGGTGACGAAGCGGCTCAGATCGTCAACACGGGGCTGGATGCTGGCAAGCGGGTTTGCGCCATCGGTACGACTGCCTTGAAGGCTATCGAGTCGTCGGTATCGGCGAACAGCCGGCTGAAACCGGTAGAGGGCTGGACGGATCGGTTTATCTTCCCCCCCTACGATTTTAAAATTGCCAACTCGCTGTTGACTAACCTGCACTTGCCGGAGTCGATTCTGGTGATGATGACGAGCGCTTTTGGTGGTCACGAGCTGATTAAGGAAGCGTATCAGCAGGCAATCAAAGAAAAGTATCGATTTTTCACCTACGGTGATGCGATGTTAATCCTGTAAATTTCTTTCGACAGAATTACAGAATTGAATTAGCACGCGGATAACGCGAATTATGGCGGATTTGCACAGATCATCTAGCCATTTCCACATTGAAAATTCGTGGTTATTTGCGACATCTGCGCTACCCGCGTACCATTTGTAATCCTGTCAAAAAATAAAGTCGTCGGGTACGAATCAGTCTGAGTTGTAGTTTTGCGCTATCAACCACTGATTCGTACCCGACGACTTTTGAGTAACTACGCCATCATTGTAGCCGGCGGCAGCGGCAGTCGCATGAAAGCCGATATGCCCAAGCAGTTTTTACTGCTGCACGGCAAGCCAATTCTGCAACACACGGTCGAACGCTTTCTGGCAGTGCTCCCTGCTTCGCAGATTATGCTGGTATTGCCCGCCCGCGAACAGGCAAGCTGGCAGGCGTTGTGCGAGCAGCATCAGTTTTTTCCCGGTATCCAGACCATCGACGGCGGGACTTCCCGGTTTCAGTCGGTACGTTGCGGGCTGGCTGCAATTCCCGCCGACGCCCATTTGGTAGCCGTACACGATGGGGTCCGTCCGTTTATTGCACCGGCTATTATTCAGTATGGTTTCGAGAGGGCAGAGCAGGCCGGTTCAGCCGTAACGGCCGTGCCGGTCAAAGATTCTGTGCGCGTAGTTGACACTGATGGCCGTAGCCGTGCCGTCGATCGGCGGCTGTATCAGCTTGTACAGACACCACAAACGTTCCGGCTCGATTGGTTCCGGCAGGCGTTTGCCGTAGACGAACAGCCTTTTTTCACCGACTGTGCCAGCGTGCTGGAATTCTCCGGTTTCCCAATCACACTGATTGAAGGCGCATACGAAAATATTAAGATTACCACACCCGACGACCTGCGTTAAGCTGCCTGCCTATGCGTCACCGCCTTGCTCCTCACCAGTATGTCGACGGTATTCTCCGTGGAGACCGCCTGTTGCTAAGCCGGGCAATTACGCTGGTAGAAAGCAGCCGTCCCGACGATCAGGCACTAGCACAGGCGGTACTGACGCAAGTGTTACCCAATACAGGTCAGGCTGTCCGCGTCGGTATTACGGGCGTACCGGGAGTAGGTAAAAGCACCTTTATAGAAACATTCGGCAGTTCCCTGATTCAGCAAGGGCACCGGCTGGCGGTGCTGGCTATCGACCCGACTAGTCAACGGTCGGGCGGGAGTTTGCTGGGCGATAAGACCCGGATGGAAACGCTGTCGATGAACCCGGCGGCTTACATACGTCCTTCTCCGGCCGGTGATTCGTTGGGTGGCGTTGCCCAACACACGCGCGAGACGATGCTGCTCTGCGAAGCGGCCGGTTTCGACGTAATCCTGATCGAAACAGTTGGTGTTGGGCAGTCGGAAACAGTCGTGCACGGGCTGGTCGATTTCTTTCTGCTGCTGCTGCTGGCGGGCGCGGGTGACGAGTTGCAGGGCATGAAACGGGGAATTATGGAACTGGCCGATGCACTGGCCATCACCAAAGCAGATGGCGACAATGCCGCTTCTGCCCGGCGGGCTCAACTCGACTATATCAATGCGCTTCATCTGTTTCCCCCCACAGATACGGGTTGGGCGCCCCCAGTGCTGACCTGCTCTGCGCTTACCGACGATGGTATTACTGACCTCTGGACTACGATTCTGGCTCATCAGCAGCAAATGCACCAGACTGGTCAGTTCCAGCAACGTCGGCAGGCACAGCAACTAACCTGGTTCAGGGCTCTACTTCGCCAGCGACTCGATGCCCGGTTTTACAGTCAACCGGGGATACACGAACGGCTTGTAACGCTGGAAGCGCAGATTCGCGCGGGAACGCTTCTTCCCGCTGCCGCCGTTCAGGT
This sequence comes from Spirosomataceae bacterium, assembly GCA_022702045.1. Taxonomy (GTDB): domain Bacteria; phylum Bacteroidota; class Bacteroidia; order Cytophagales; family Spirosomataceae; genus Spirosoma. Next base: position 17,715 of record JAKONH010000565.1, on the reverse strand, counting down.
ATTGCTAAATGAATGAGATGATTATGTAGCCTACGAAGTACGTAACCTGGGCCTCCAGGCTCGGGCAGGCGCGAAGCGACCGAGATGCTGCCGCCCGACGCAGTTGCCCTGACGGGCACCCGGACCTAGAGGTTCAGGGTACACACACCTTAGCCTACACGTTAAAATACTGGTCAATTCTGCTTTTGCCACTATGGGTAAATTACTGTTGTTGTTGAGTGCAGTCCTGCTCCACATATCGGCGTGGGCACAGGGCGATACAACCATTACGATCACCACATCAGGAGGGCTACAGTTCGATCAGAAGCGACTAATTGTTCGGCCCAACACGCGGCTTCACCTGATTTTTCAGAATAAAGACGACATGGCCCATAACCTTGTCGTGACACGCCCGAATGCCCGGCTTCGAGTCGTTGAGTTTGCGCTGGCGCTGGGGGAAAAAGGGCCGGCGCTTCACCATGTACCGGTCATGAGCGACGTACTGGCGCATACAGTCAGCGTGGAACCCGGTAATACTGATTCGCTGACTGTCAAGGTAACTGACGGCGCTTATCCCTTTGTCTGCACCTATCCGGGGCACGGTGCGGTTATGTACGGTGTCGTGTATGCCACTGATGAACCGGAGAAGCTTCCTCCACCCTCTGAGGATCGGAACCTACCTAATCCGGACCGAGTAGCTGAAGCAGGTATGCAGCATCACCACACTAACGCATCGGGCCACCCCTATTCGCTGACATTGCCTGCCGTCTACCGCACCTTTATGCCCGACTGCGGGCCAGCAGCGATTGCCGTGGGCTTACCCGGTAGCGATGGTGGTCAGTCATATGTGTTCGATGCTGGTTCCTGCCGGTTGCGGTATGCCTGGTCAGGGGGATTTGTAGACAACAGCGAACAATGGGATGGCAAAGGACAACGCTTTACCAAGGTAGTGGGCGACATTTACTACCGCGACACCGATGGCTTCCCGTGGCGGGTGGGCAATCAGGCGCCAGTTGTACAGTTCAAAGGGTACCGGCTCATCGACCGTTATCCGGAGTTTCGCTACTTGGTTAACGGGGTGGAAGTGCATGAATTGATTCGTCCGCGCGTAGGCGGTCGGGGGCTAGTACGGACATTTACCATTGCCCCGACCAAACAACCATTGACATTCCGGGCAACGGTACAGACCGGCATTCAATACAAACCCTCAGTCGGGCGACTTCAAAACAATCAGATCCGGCTACCAGCTGGCACGCGTCAGTTCTCTCTCACACTCTCAACGCCATAACGCATGCTACTCTCGCTGTTGACGTCGCTGTGGTTGTGGGCTAGTCCCGCCCCTGCCGACACCATTTCCGATTATTACACCATCGAGACGATCCCCACGCCCCCCGGCCTAACGGCTGAAACGGGGGCACTTACCTTTCTGCCGGACGGTCGACTGGCCGTTTGCTTTCACCGTGGTGAAGTCATGCTCTATAATCCTCAAACAAAGGTATGGAAACTCTTTGCTGAGGGGCTGCATGATCCGCTGGGCATTATGGCTATTAGCAATCGTGAACTGCTGGTGATGCAACGGCCCGAGCTAACGCGGCTGACTGATACCAACGGCGATGGTGTAGCCGATACGTATGAAACGGTTGCCGATCAGTTCGGTATGTCGGGCAATTACCATGAGTTTGCTTTCGGTCCCGTTCGGGATAGTAAGGGCAATTTGTACATTAGTCTGAACACGGCTTCCAATGGCGCGGGCGTCCGCGATGAGCTACGCGGGCGATATGATTCATTAGGCCGACCCGGCCGGATGTACGCTTGTGTACCGTACCGGGGCTGGGTGATGCAGATTACACCTGATGGCAAGGTAAAGCCGTATGCCAGCGGTTTCCGCTCACCCAATGGTCTTGGTTTCGATGCACAGGGCCGTTTGCTGGTCACCGACAATCAGGGCGATTGGTTGGGAACAAGCAAACTGTACCAGGTAGAGGAAGGTAAGTTTTATGGACATCCAACAAGTCTGGTCTGGCGGCCCAGCTTCCCCCAAATAGACCCGCTGACGCTGTCTCCACAGACACTCGACAGTATGCGAACCGTGGAGAGCATTGCGTTTCCGCACGAGATCATGGCCCATTCGCCTACGCAGATGGTGGTCGATAACAGCAAAGGAAAGTTTGGTCCCTTTGCGGGGCAAACGTTTGTCGGTGAAATGGATTTTCCGCATCTACTACGAATTTTGCCAGATGTTGTTGACGGCCAGATGCAGGGTTCGTGCGTGCCATTCTTTGCGAAAGGTGGCTCCAACGGAACGCCACTGCGCATCGGTAATAACCGGCTGGCTTTCGCCCCCGACGGCAGCTTATGGCTGGGGCAAACCGATCACGGCTGGCTGGGCGACCGGGGTATTCAGCGCATTCGCTACACCGGCGGCACGCCACTCGACATTCTGGCCATGACTCTGACGCCAACAGGCTTTGATCTGACGTTTACCCAACCCATCGACGAATCGACCGCCCGGCAACTGGCCAATTACCAAGTTCGCTCGTATTATTACGAATACCACCGTGCCTATGGCTCGCCCCAGAAAGACGTGCAGATAGTACCCGTGTCGACAGTTCAACTTTCGTCTGACCGCCGTACTGTCTCGCTAACGTTGGCACAACTGCAACCCAAGCGTATTTACGAACTTCACCTCGGCAAGTTGACGGGTAATAGTGGCCAGAAGAAGCTGATGAACCATATAGTCTGTTACACACTTAATCGATTACGCACGCAGGTAGCGGGTCGGGCAGCTAATTGATTATAGTCTTCACTAGTTCGAACGACACGGCTCACGGCCATAACAGAAAAGGCAAGCCGTTGGCTTGCCTTTTCTGTTAGTGAATCTACTGTTTCTATGAATTGCCAAGTGTACGGTCTGGCTGATCCGCCCGTTGGGCCGGTATGGCACCGTTTTCCGTATCTGCCTGATTCACCTTGTGGCCCATTGAATCGCTCGAATCAACTACACTTACGTCCTCACCATTTGCCTGTGCATCGTCGCCTTCGGCAGCTAGTGCTTTAGCTTGTTCGTAGTCGCCTGGTACGTCGATATCACTGCTGTCAGCTACGCGCGATGGCAGTTCGTTGTCGAGATTTTTATCGTTCAGCTGGGCAAGTTCTGGTGCAATGCCCATTGTGCTGTGCATCTGTTGAGCCGCATATGACTCAGTGCTTTCTTTCCGGCTGTTGCTGCTAACGCTCATACTAATGTTCTGTTTAGATATGTTGGTTACTGTAATACGTCAATACGCCGGTTGGTTGCTCAGATCTGTGCCAATTTGGCTAATCTGTTCTTCATCGGCTTCATCATTGCCAGTCGGCTGCTTGTTTCCTTGGTCACCCTGGCCATCGGCGTCTGCGCTGTCTTTCGCTTCCTTCTGCGCATCTGGCGTATCGACTTCGTCAGCTGATGCATAGTCGTCAGGACCACTCGTTGTGACATCTACCGTACTTGTGTTTGTCCGGTCAGCGCCACTGGTAGCACTTTCCACACCAGCCTCCGTCACTTGCATCTTACTGTCGTCCTGATCATTGAGACGAAGTAAGCCGTTCTCGCTGTCCATATCGGTACTACCTATGCCACGAACGTTACGTCCGTCCTGACCGCCCCGCACAGTTTCGCTATCGAGTCCGTTAGCTGAGTTTTCCTCACTTTCACGGTGTTTGTTATCGATGTTTGCCCGGTCCTGATCGCTACCGTCAGTTCCCAGTGGCTGCTCCTGCTTACCAGCTATCTGAGCCTCCTGTTTAGAATAGTCGTCCTGTTCGTTGCTCATCGTCCACAATCGTTTTGTCCTATACTAACTATGCATACTGTTAAAGGTTTGGTTCTACAGTATAAAGCTTCGACCGCCACTGATTTATGACGAATACCACCATACAGATTAAAAAACACTAAAAAAGTGAAGGCCTTCACAGAAAATTTATCGTATGCATGACTAAACAAATAGACATTAATCTACTTTAAGTATATATACCTATTACACTTTTATCATATTTCTGTTTTTCAAGATACCGTTCGATCATTTTTGGTAATTTATTTTGGTAATTCACCGATTAATTATTTATTAGACGGTATAGCGGATTCTGATAATGAACCAGTTATTTTGCATCATATCACCCAGTACTTATTTTCTGAGGTACCCCAAATCTTGATAGTATTCGGCTGTCTACACGTAAGAGACAACCTTGTATATAGCAGTTTTAATAGTTGGATAAAGCGTAATGTGAAAAGCGGACTGACATTGTCGGACCGCTTTTTTGTTTTTGCCATAGTAGATTTTACACTACTAGACGCCCAAAATATATCCCTCGTAATTCATACATATAAGATCATAAAATACGCTATTTCCTGTACTACGATATAGTGTATTCATGACACCATAGACACTAGGTTTCTGCCAATCCAGCAGCATGTTATTTATAACAACTGGTGTATATCAGTCAATTGCTGATCCATAACTCCATATTATGCAAATGTTATTCGTTTAACGTTTTTTTAATAATTTCACCCCTGCTAGTAGCATTAAGCTATAAGTCTTAACGTAAACTACGAACTATGCGCAAATTTCTACTCACACAGTTCTTACTGTGTTTATTCGCTGTTCCGCTACTGGCTCAGGAGCGGATTATTAGCGGTAAAGTCACTTCATCAGAAGACGGATCAACTTTACCAGGTGTTAACATCACGGTGAAAGGCACTTCACGCGGTGCGACGACCGATGCCAATGGTACGTATCGGCTTAACGCATCGGCGGGTTCAACGCTTGTTTTCAGCTTCATTGGTTTTGTTACCCAGGAAGTTGCCGCCGGCAATCGTACATCACTTGACATACGACTGGTGGCGGATGCTTCTCAGCTTAATGAGGTTGTCGTAACAGCGCTGGGTATTGCCCGCGACAAAAAAGCGCTGAACTACGCTGCCCAGGAAGTTAAAGCCGATAAACTGAACTTCGCCCGCGATCAAAACGTAGGTAACGCGCTGGCCGGTAAAGTAGCTGGCGTGCAGGTACTGGGTCAATCGGGTGCTAAGTTTGGTAACCCTAATATCCGGATTCGGGGTATCAACTCGCTACAGGGCAGCGATCCACTGTATGTCGTCGATGGTACGCCGACTGACATCAGCCAGGTAAACATGGATGACGTTGATAACCTGACGGTATTGAAAGGCCCATCGGCAACGGCGCTTTACGGTAACCGGGCTTCGGCCGGTGTTATCGTCATCACGACGAAACGCGCCAAGGCTGGCGAAACGCGTCTGGATATCAACCATAGCACCACACTCGACATGGTCGCCTTGCTGCCGAAATACCAGAATGAGTATGGTGGTGGTTACTCGCAGGATTGGGAAACCTTCCAGTACGATCCAAGCATTCACCCAGCTTCCTGGTCTTCGTTCAACGGCCAGAAGATTCTGGATTACTCGGCCGATGAAAGCTGGGGACCCCGTATGGACGGTTCGCTGCACCGCTCGGCGTTTTCGTGGCAGCCGGGCGCAGAATTTGGTCAGTTGACACCCTTCTCGCCACAGCCAAACAACGTTCGTGACTTCTTTAACAAGCCGATCAGCAACAATACGAACATCGCCTTCGCCAAAGGAAGCGAAAACTTCCAGAGCCGTATTTCCTACACGCACATCATCAACAACGGGATTATTCCCAACTCGTCGCAATCCCGCGACTATGTGAGCGCGAAAAACTCCATCACATTTGCCAAAAACCTGACGGCAAACCTGAATATCAACTACACGTCGACAAATACGAAAAACCAGCCTGCTGACCGGTACGGCTCGACGGGTGGTACCTCTCCATCGAACAGCGGCCTGACCGGTACAAACGCGCCAGTAACAATTAGCAACACGATCCTGAACGGTACCAACCAGACTATCGGTTCATTCAACCAATGGTTCCAGCGGCAACTTCGCATTGAAGATCTGCGTAACTACAAAAATCCCGATGGTACGTTCCGGAGCTGGAACATCGGTGGTCCGCTCGACCCATCGCCGAAGTATTGGGACAGCCCCTATACACAGGCGTACGAAAACACCAATACAAACCGGTCTGACAGGCTTTTCGGCGACATCGGCCTTGCTTATCAGATTCTGCCAAGTCTGCGCGCAACCGCAACGGTTCGCCGGGATCAGAACGCGTTTTACCAGCAGGGCCGTATTGCAATCGGTACGTTGAACCAAGGTAAGCTGGGCGGCTTCTCGGCGCTAAACACCAACAGCCGTGAAAACAACTACGAATTGCTGGTCAACTACAACCAGACTGTCAAAGATCTGTCGATCGTCGCCAACGCCGGGGGTAACATCCGATACAACCGTACGGACGTGTTATTTCAATCAACAGTAGGTGGCTTGTCAGCTCCCAATTTTTATAACATTGCCGCATCGATCAATCGACCAGTCGTTAATAACTACTTATATGAGCGGCAGGTCAATAGCGTTTTCGGGAATGTAAGCGTTGGCTATCGCGACTTCATCTTTGTTGAAGCGTCGATTCGTAACGACTGGTCGAGTACGCTCCCCAAAGGCAACAACTCGTACCTGTATCCATCAATCTCGGCTGGTCTGGTCTTTACGGACCTGCTGCCCAAGAACAATATTCTTTCATACGGTAAAGTTCGGGCGGGTTATGCGCAGGCTGGTACAGACGTAGGTCCGTATCAGACGGCACTTGCTTACACAGCCAGTACCCCGTACGGTAACAGTGCAACGGCTTTTCTGCCCGGCACATTGCCCAACGCCAACCTGCTGCCTGGCTTATCCTCATCGTATGAAGGGGGTATCGATCTGCGTTTCCTCCGTAACCGGATTGGGGTAGAATTCACTGCCTATCAAAACGACAACAAAAATCAGATCATTCCATTGCCAGTAGCATCCACAAGCGGCTATAGTAATGCTGTTGTCAACGCGGGTCTGATTCAGACAAGCGGTCTGGAGTTGCACATCTATGCTAACCCAATCAAGAACCCGAACGGCTTTACGTGGGAATTCGATATCAACGCAGACCGGAACCAATCGAAGGTAGTAACGCTGGCCAATGGTCTGGACAACTACCAGATCGACGGACCACAGTGGCGTACACTGACGCTGAACGCTCGCGCCGGTCAGGACTGGGGCGCGCTTTACGGTCAGGGCATCATGAAAGATGCGACTGGTAACAACATGGTCTATAGCTCAGGAGCTAATGCCGGTCTTTACATCAAGCAGGATAACGTCTACCTGGGTTCGGTACTGCCGAAATTCAAAGGTGGCTGGTTAAATACGTTCACGTATAAGAACCTGTCGTTGCGCGTCAACACGGACTTCGTCGTCGGTGGCAAGTTCTTCTCGACAACGAAGATGTTCAACGCCTATTCAGGTCTAGGTGCTGAAACAGCTGGTCCGAACGAACTGGGCAACCCAATGCGGAACGACCCGGCTACTGGTGGTGGTATATTGCTATCGGGCGTTACCGAAGATGGCCGTCCTAATACGATCCGCGTCGACGCGCAGAACCTGTACGAAAACTGGCTCTTCGGTCTCAACGAGCGGTGGATATACGACAAAACATACATCAAATTGCGTGAAGTGTCGTTTGGTTACAACATCCCAACCCGCCTGCTCGGTAATAAGGTTAAGTCGGCTAACATTTCGCTTATCGCCCGTAACCCCTTGTTGATTTATAGTGCGATTGGTGGCGGTATCGACATTTCAGAGTCGGAAACGCTGTGGTATGAGGGTGGTCAGTTGCCGCCTGTACGCTCATTCGGTGTTAACGTACGCTTCGGATTCTAAGCCCCATCATACACCTCAACACTAAACGATTTTAACGAATGAAAGGATATACAATCAGTCTGTTTGCAGGTCTGCTTCTTGGGACGGCAGCCTGTAATGACTTCGGGGACATGAACATAAACCCCAACAGCGCGCTGAGCCCAAATACGGCCAGCTTGCTGACCGGTGCTGAACGCGTTGTTGGCGTCATGAATTCGCAGGTCGGCCCGGGTAGCTACAACATGACTCCCGCCCTTTACGTGCAACAATTTTCCGATGTAACATATATTGAGGACTCGCGTTATAAAACCATCAATTTTAGCTATAACAGCTTGTATGGTGGTGGAACAGACGCAGGCCCATTGGTCAACCTTCAGCAGATCATCGACCAGAATACCAGCGAGTCGTCACGGGGGCTGGTAGCAAGCTATGGCTCTAACGGCAATCAGATTGCTATCGCCCGAATTCTGAAAGCATACATCTTTCAGTTTATTACCGACCGCTGGGGCGACGTACCATACAGTCAGGCGCTTCAGGGAAGTGCAAATTTCTCGCCCGCCTTCGATACGCAGCAGAGCATCTATACCGATCTGTTTAAAGAATGGAAAGCCGCAGCCGCGCAGTTCGATGGTGGTAAGGCCGCATCGGGCGACATTATTCTGGGTAGCAATGCTACCCGCTGGAAGAAGTTTGCCGCTTCATTGCGTTTGCTGGCAGCTCTTCGCTTATCGAAAGTTGATCCGGCGACGGGTAAAACAGAGTTTAATGCAGCGCTGGCGGATGGTGTGCTGGCGTCGAACAGCGATAACGTTTCGTACACGTTCCTGGCTGACGCCAACAACGAGAACCCGCTGTACAACAACTATACGCGCTTGAACCGGAAAGACTTCGCGTTGAGCAATACGTTCGTTAATTACCTCAAAAAGGTCAACGACCCCCGTCTGCCCGTCTTTGCGGCTCCAAACCTGAAAGGCGAGTATGTTGGTGCACCTTACGCGGTATTCCCGGCTCCGGGTAAAGCACAGGATTGGTCATTGGCGGGTTCGGCAATCAGCTCGCAAACATCGCCAGCCTACCTCATGACCTACGCGCAGGTGTTGTTCGCACAGGCCGAAGCCGCACAGCTTGGCTGGACGTCGGGTGACGCCAAGTCGTTGTACGAAGCTGCAATTAAGGCGTCGATGCAACAGTGGCTGGGTTCAAGCTATACCGACGCTGCCTACACAACGTATGTTGCTCAGTCGGACGTAACGTTTACTTCGGCGAACGCGCTCGAGCGTATCGGCACGCAGCGCTGGATCGCTCAGTTCAACCAAGGTACGGAGTCGTGGAATTCATGGCGCCGGACGGGCTACCCCGCGCTAACACCAGCTGCCAGCACTCTGAACGGCGGTACGGGTATCCCCCGCCGGTTAGCGTATCCAGTTACGGAAACGACGCTGAACGCTACCAACTATGCAGCTGTCGTTGCCCGGCAAGGCAAAGACGATCAGTATACCCGCGTTTGGTGGGACAAGCAGTAGGGTTACTGTTAGAAGACAAAAAAGGCCCTCCAAATGGGGGCCTTTTTTATTGGCCAGAACGGCCTTACCGGTTTGTAATAACCCGGCTTTTCACGGGCATGATGTCTTCCCAACGGTACAGGTGAAACGTACGATCATCACTCATGGTAATAAACAAACCATGCTGAAACTGACGATTCAGCGGTACCGAAACCGTTTCGGAACCATCACTTTGCACCGCTTTGATCGTCACGACTTTCAATAGCTGATGATCGAACTGGTTTTGCGCCGTCCCCTCCCGAGTAAAGATGTGAAACTTGTTGGCACCCTGATCGGATACCAGAATGTAGCCGGTACTATCTGTCAGGTTATAGATCGAAATACCTTCGTGGTCTTCGGCGAATCCTTTCGTTGCAAACAACGCTAGTTCCTGGTTGCCTTTCTCCGGGTCGGCATAGTACTGATGTACCCCCCTCCCCTCGTCGGAATAATACACATAGCCCAGCTGATCATCAACAGCAATGGATTCGATCTCCTTCAACCCACTGTACTGACCGAACTTACGGACGAATGTCGCTTTCACGTTGCCGGCTCCGTCGTCATCGAGCCGGTATTGCCACAGGTAGCTCCCGTCCGTTGGACCGGTTTTCCGGCCAACGATCGCGTAGATGACACCCGCCTTATTCCTGTATAGCGAAATGCCCATCAGGTCGCGGTAATCAGTACCGGTTTCTCCCACAAATACCTCGATACCACCCTTATCGACCGGTTTCATGTCAGGCAGTGAGTAAATGCGTAGTTTGTGCGTCAATCGCTCGGTAGCAACGGCAATATCGGTCGATTTGCCGTTCAGCAGCAGCCCGTATTCGATATCAACATTATTAGGCCGCTGCAACCCACGAACGGTCTTATCGGCCTGTAGTTTACCATTGAGATCGAACACGTACAGACCACCGTCCTTATCTTTGTCGGTTCCAACGATCAGGCTTTTAGCGGGGTCGGTTGGGTTAATCCATACAGCGGGGTCATCGGTGTCATGCACCACCGAATCCGTAACGACAACCGGCTGAATGACACCCGGTGTCGTCGTATCGCCCGCCTGCCCTGTGCGAATCGTGTTTTGCTGTGTGTGGCAGGCGACAGCACCCAGCCAAAGCAGACTTATGCATACGTTGTTCATAGTGGTTGGGAGTTTTCGGTATACGGTTTTCTGTTCTGCCAACGTATCCCTTCGTCGTTACCAGACCGAAAACCGTATACCGAAAACGGAAAACCTTAGTTCGTTCCGTAGGCGCCGATGGTTGTCGACGGAACTGGTGATTTATAAATCGACCCGTTGGCGAAGGTCAGACCGGTCGTTGCATACATCGGCGTGAAGTTCGTCGTGCCTTTGCCGATAGCGGGTGATCCACTCTGTAGGCGGAAATCCCAGGCGGTATTGAAGACCGTGTTTTTCGACTCCGTATTGAGCGGGTAGTTCACGAACTTCGGGTCGTTATCACCTACCGTTTTGCTCATCACATCGTTTGTACCAGCCAGAATTTCTGTGCTTGGTGTGAAGCCCGTAATTCCATCCTGTGTGGCCCCATAGTATAAGTTGTTACTCACTTTCGAGCGACTATCTTCCGGATTTTTCGGGTCGCGTTTGATACCGAAGCGGTCATTGGCGAGCAGGTTATTGTAGAGTTCGGCCCGGACAGCCACCTCTACCCAGATCGACCCGCCTTTGATCGTCGGCCGGCGCCAGCCAGCATTCACGATGGTGTTGTTATACCCGATGACGTAGGCCTGCGGGGTACGATCGCCATTGTTCGACAGCTTCAACGCGTTGGTGTTTGGACTATAAATAAGGTTGTTGGCAATATCAGCCTGTACGCCCGATTTGATGTTGATTGCGTCGCCCCCCGATACGCCTGTGGTGTAAATCCTGTTGTTGGCAATAATCACCTTGCCGCCTTCGATGTAAAAGCCGTCTTCATTCTGGTTGTTCAGCCGGCTGTTGACGATAACCAGTTTGCCGTTGACATTCGAGTAGTTGACAGCCGGAACATGGTTACCGGCCGTGGCTTTGTAAAGACCAGCTTTTACCGAAGGGGAGCTTTCAGTCGTAACGGCACCGCCGTATTCGAGGACGGCGTTGTCGAGTAACAATTCGGTACAGGTTGGCGCAGCAATGATCCCACCCCACAAATTTCCGAACTGATTCGTATTTGTTTTCCAGGCGTCGGGCACGGTAAACTTCACCGGATTTGCCGGCGTGCCAACTACGTACAGATTCCCTCTAACGATTAGTTCTGGCTTGACGGTTGAATCGCTGAAGACGATGTTTACGCCCTCCTGAATGACCAGCGACTGGCTGGCCGGTACCTGGATGTGCCCCGTAACGTTATACGTGTTACCCTTCGTCCATGTACCCGACACATCGCCAGAGACGGCGTTGTTAACGGTTGGAGCCGGTGATACAGTAGTCGATTCGTCGCTGGGTTTCGAGCAGCTGGTGAGCAGCAGGGCCGAGCCAACGGCCAGCATAAAGAGTTGTTTCATGGTACTCAGTTGGTTAGTCATTCGTTTGGCTGATTACAGTTTGTAGCGAATACCCAGCACGTACGACCGCTGGTAGACATCGCGCCGGATGAGCGTTTGCCCCGGTAGGTCCTGACTGGGCGCATCACTGTTGTTTTTGTTGACGTTTCGGATAAAAATCTCGGCGGGTGTATTGAGCAGATTGTTCGCTTTAGCAAAAAGCAGAAGCCCCGTCTGTCCGATTCGCTTCTCCAGCGACGCATCCATCTGCACAAAACCCTTCTGATACAGATCGTTATCGAAAAATTGCGACACTGTGCTGATACGCGGACCAGTGTAACTGGCCGCTAGCTGACCGTCCCAGCCGTGGTTGGCATCGCGGTAGAGCAGCGACAGGTTAGCGATATGTGCCGATTGGCCGTAGAGCGACCGGGTCTGACTGACAGTAATCGTTTGCAGATCACCCTGTTCGTTCCGGATGCGCTTCGACTTCGGCGTAGTAATGCTCGAATTGGTATAGGTGTAGTTGGCTTTTATGCCCCACTGCCGGATGTATTTGATCGCATCGAGTTCCAGTCCGAAGTTAGTCGCATTGCCGAAGTTGCCTGGTCCGTAGTAGAGGTCCTGCCCGCGAATCGCGTCTTTCTGCAAGGTGTATTCGATCGGATTCTGAATGTGCTTGTAGAATAGGCCAACCATGAACTGCTCCAGCGGACGGGGGAAGAATTCGTAACGTAGATCCACATTGTCGGCAAGGGCCCGGTTCAGATTAGGATTGCCCCGCTCCTGATACTCCTCGTTGACGATGCGGTACGGCACGATCTCGAAGAAACCGGGCCGATTCAATGACCGGAAATACGACAGCCGCCAGTTCGTCAGCGGGTTAGACCGGTAACGAACGTTCAGGCTCGGCAGCATATCCGTGTACATCTGGCTACCGGTCGGGTTGTCTTCGCCAATCGGAAACTTCATCGCGTAGCCCTGATTGGTATGCTCTACGCGCAATCCACCAATAACTTCCAGTGGCTTCCCGACGGTACGGAATTGCAGGTATCCTGATGCTGTTTGCTCCGACGCGTCGTAGTTCAGGGCCGATGCAACAGAGCCCAGTGGGTTTTGGATGGTCCAGGCAATCTGATTGTAGTTCGTAAAGTCGACACCGTATTGCGCAAACGGGTTGCTGGGTCGCAACGTGTAGTTGTTGTAAAAATTAGTACGCTGCTTATCACGATATAACCCACCCGCCATCCATTCGACGTCGGTATTCAGCAGATTGGTTTTCAGCGTCAGATTCAGGTAACCGGCGACGTCGCTGTCGGTATTGTGCTCCCAGCGACGTTGCCCGTCCTGCACGGTTGTGCGGGTTTCAGCGAAGTTTTTCCGAATGCCCAACAACGGTATATACGTTTGGTCGGGCACAGCATTGGTTGCCAGGGAATACACCGCCGACCAGTTAAGCGCCAGCGCATCGGTCAGCCGATGAGTTCCCTGCAACGTACTGTTGTAGATTCGTTGCTTTGTCAGTCGCGAGCGGGTTTCATAACCCAGCGTCGCATTACCCAGCACCGGATCGTAGCCGCCGATGCCCAGCTGCGTCGTTTTTGTATCGCGAATCTGCGCGTTGTTCAGACCAATAAACGCATTGAACCACTGAAGTTTATGCCGACTCAGGCTCCCGGCCGACCCGAAGCGGTAATCGGTTTTTGCATGAACGCCGTACCGGATCTGCTGTTCGGAATACTGCCGGTCGCTTTGCCGATCGAGCGTAACGCCCCGTAGCGTATCGACAACATCGCCATTGAAAAACAGACTGTTGCTGCCCCGAAACGTGTTTTGTAGACTCCCCGCCAGCATCACACCCAGTTGCCGGTTCAGGAAGCGGTTACCGATGGCGAAGCTTCCCAGCAGATTCGGTGGCGGAGCGGCCGACGTATAGGTTGATGGGGCTTTGTTGACGTCCGCCGATCTGGCCGGATAGGTGTTGCCAAACTGCTCGTAAGGCGACTGCGAATTGACGTGTTTTGTATCGAACCGCACAAATGGACGGCTGGCGAACAGCTCACTATAGCCGGTTGCCACGTTAGCTAACACGGTCAGCCGATCAGGAGCGTCACGCATCACCATGTTGATAGCTCCACCTACAGCATCGCCTTCCTGACTTGGGATTAACGCTTTGTACACCTCCAGCCGATCAAGTAATTCCGACGGAAAAATGTCGAGCGGCACGTATCTGTAGCGATTGTCAGGGCTGGGGATTTTTACCCCGTTGACAAGCGTGTAGTTGTAGCGTTTGTCCATCCCGCGCAGAATCGCATACTGCCCGTCGCCGTTGGAATTCCGCTCGATGCTGATGCCCGATACCCGCTGCACGACGTTGGCGACCGTCAGGTCGGGCGAGAGTTCGATGGTCCGTCCCGACACGATACTCGTGATCTGATACGCGTTGCGTTCGAGGTCGCGGGCGGTATGATCGCTCCCCCCATCGCGCTTACCCGACACAACGACTTCACCCAGTAATTTCTCATCGGCCTGCAACGCGAAATCGACCACATGCTCAGACTGTGCTACAGTGATTTGTTGCGCAGACGCCTGATAACTGACGTAGCTGATCTGAAGCGTATACGCGCCTTTCGGCACATTACGGATGATTTACGTTCCGTCAAGACCCGTTACGGCGTAAAGCTTCGCAGTTTCCAGCCGCACGGTAGCGCCGATAATATTATCGCCCGTTACAACATCGGTAACCCGCCCCCGGAGGGTAGCCGACAACGCGATCTGTGCGGTAAGTAGTAGGCCGATAACAAGCCAGTAATTCTTCTGCATTCGATTCGACAGACGCCCGGTGGTTGGTTATCGTCTGCCGATACAAAGGTTGTCAGACAGCTTGGGTCCGATCAAATTCTGCCCGTTACTGACTGCCAAACAAGGCGTAAACAAAAGAGCAACAGCGTGAACAACGTACCAGCAACTAATTGACTATCAGCATAAATTCTCGTTACAGTTTGCCAATTATCATTATGTTAAGGATACTGATCGACGGGTAAACTAACTGTCAGAGACGCTGCATAAACATTGTTAGTGATTCACCTTCGGCCAGGCCCAGCTTCTTGCGCAGGCGGTAGCGTGACACACGCAGGCTATCGGCCGAGATGCCGAGCAGCGTCGCCGTATCGCCCGAAGTCATGTTCATGCGCAGCAAAGCCGCCAGCCGAAGCTCAGCCGAGGTAAGACCTGGGTACTGACTGGTCAGGTCAGCCAGAAATTGCGGATGCACCTGATCGAAAGTCGCACGGAAATCGTCCCAGTTTTTATCGTGGTTAAAGCTCTGTCCGATCTTTTGTACGACCTGTTTCAACTGACGACGCTGATCGCGTTTGTCATCGTTCAGCAAGGTTGTCAGGTCAGTTCGTAACTCCTCGAGCACTTGATTCTTTTGAATAAGATGCAGGGTATGCGAGGTTAGTTGCTGCCCGTTTAGCTGTAATTGGTAGCGCAGATTTTCTTCCGACAGTTGCTTGTTTGTCAGTTCGGCTTGCATCAGTTCCCGCTGGGTCTGATACATCTGCGCTGACTGCTGCGAACGGGCCGCTTCCGCCCGGATTTTTAGTCGTTGCCTACTGATAATGACCACGGCCAATCCGCCAACCAACAGCAGACCGACGACGGTGCCGCCTGTAATCAACGTATTCAGTTGTTGACGGGCGTTTAACTCCGTAATCTGGTTGTTCTTCCGCGCGACATCGTATAAGGTCTGCATCAGCGCAATTTGCCGGTTCGTTTCGGCTGCATAGATCGTATCCGTCAGATCGTGGCTGGCTTCAAAATAATGGTAGGCGCTGTCGTGCTGCTGCAACAGCTGAAATGTTTTGCCCAGATCGCGATAGGCTCCGTTGAGTTGGTACTTGTCGACTACTTGTTGCGACTGCCGGACGCATTGCCGGTAATGCGTCAGTGCCTGCTGGTACTGTCCCGTTTTTCGATAAATATCACCCAAGTTATCGATCAGCCCAATCTGGCTGCTTTGGTCTGCTTTCGAGACGACTGTCAGGGCCGCCTTGTAATACGTACGTGCGGAGTCATAGCGAGCCTGATCTTCGTAGATACTACCCAGGTTTTCGTAGATCGATGTCAACCCGGCCGGATGATTGACACCCCGATACTGCGTCAGCGCCAATCGCTGATAATGCAGCGCTGTGGGTAAATCGCCTTCCTTTTCGTAGAGATGGCCAATGTTGCCATACGTCTGCGCCAGCCCCTGCCGACTCCCCGTCCGCCGGTAAATTGTTAATGCTTCATTAAACTGACGCCGGGCTAGCCCCGCCTGCCGATTGTAGTAGTAAACAGTTCCCAGTTCGTTCAGATTAGCCGCAAGGCGGTCGGTTTGTTTTGCCTGCCGCAGCAGGCTTTGCGCCTGTAGCAGATAACGGATACCGCCCGCGTAGTTACCCTGATGATATAGCAGCAAACCAATCTGTTGCTGTTGATCGGCCTGCGCCAGTCGATCTCCACGCAGACTGGATTGACGCACTAGCTTAAGTAAGCTTACGTATTGCTTATCAGGATGTTCTACGCCTATGTCGCTCTTTCGTGACTGTGCGTTTACCGGTATTGCATACAAGCTTATAGCCGCACCAATCAGGCAGACAGGCCTTATCATACGACTCCACTGTAGATAGAAGAACTCCCGGTAACGCATACACTCGACCTAGCCTATTCAGTCGAAGATAGTAGTTCGGCGGGGTACTTACCTGTTAAGAATTTATGAACCATATCGGCACAGGAATTGGCGATGCGCCAGTACCTGTCGCTCTACCCTGGTGGCCAGCCGATGGGCAAACAGGCAATAGTCAGTAGATAATTAGCTCTTTTTTTAAATTGGGCTTGTTCCATAAATGCAACAAATCAACTACACATAAAGCATACATCATTCGAATCATTCTTTTGCCTGACGAGAGTTGAGCAAAATATTATAATACATCAATATATTCTGTCAGCATATTCAATTGATTTATTCCTATAGAGTATGAGTATTTACCACATAACATACTGCATATAACACTTAAAAGTACAATTGTGATGGACACTACGTCTAAAATTTATATCCAATTATTATTCTGCTTTTTTGTAGTTTGCATTACATGAAATTTTCTTTAATGCGTTTTTAATATTTATTGACAAAATATTAAAGCGCTTTAACGAGTTTTCTTCATCGTCATACTCTTATTTTTTTCAGTTAATTTTTATGAAAAAAGTTTTATTTGGAAGCTGGCTCTTGTCGCTGCTGTTCTGCCTGCCATTGATGGCACAGGACGCTACTGTGACGGGTCGAGTAACTTCATCAGACGACGGTACGGCCTTACCCGGTGTAAGTGTCGTAGTAAAAGGTACATCACGAGGCACCACAACCGACGCTGACGGTACCTACCGCATTGCGGCTGGCTCATCGGCAACGCTTACGTTTTCGTTTGTCGGTTTCAAACCACAGGACGTTACGGTGGGCAATCGTAGTACGGTTAATGTCGTGTTGGCCGCAGATGCTTCTACGCTGAACGAGGTTGTTGTAACCGGGTTTGGGATTAAGCGGAACGAACGGGAAATTGGTACGTCGGTTACCAAAGTTAACAACGCGCTGATTACGCAGGCAGCTCCTGTCAACATAGCCAACGGGCTAACCGGTAAAGTAGCGGGTTTGCAGGTAAATCTGGTCAACAATGGTGTTGGCGCCAACCCACGGATTACGTTACGGGGTAACCGTTCGTTTCTGGGTAATAACCAGGCGTTGCTCGTTGTTGATGGCGCGATCACCGACATCAGCTACCTCTCCTCAATTAACCCCAACGACATCGAGAGCACCTCTGTCCTGAAAGGTCCCAGCGCAGCTGCCTTATACGGCTCTGATGCATCAAACGGTGTACT